>JAGCNK010000051.1 GCA_017645985.1 Bacteroidales bacterium
AACCAAAATATCGTCCACCTGGCTGTAGACACCGCCCATCCAGTTTTCGATCTTTTCGTCGAGAATTTCGCGCTGTTCGGCCATCGGGTTGGGTGATATTTCTTGAAGGAGTTTCTTGAATCGGCTCGACATAAATTTCTTGCCCGTTTTGCCGCCAAACTGCGATGCGTAACCGTCGGAGAATATGTAAACAATGTCATCACGCTGCATATCAATATCGTAGGTGGTAAATCCGATGTCCACATAGTCGTGAATACCGATAGGCATACGGTCGGCGCGGTACTCCTCTATCTCGCCGTCGCGCACAAGGAACATCGGGTTGAACGCGCCCGAGAATTGCAGTTTGAGCGTGTCAAGGTCGAGCACGCAGAGGGCGATGTCCATACCGTCTTTGGCCTCGTCGAAACGGCCGGTCTGATGGAGCGATTCGATAATGTATGAACGCAGCAGGTCGAGAATATGACCTGAATTGAGTTCGTCCTGATATTTTACAATAATCTCGTTGAGGTAAGCCGAACCAAGCATACTCATAAACGCTCCCGGCACGCCGTGACCCGTACAGTCGGCAGCCACAATCACAGCATAATGGTTGAGGTGCTTGAAATAGTAGAAGTCGCCGCTCACAATGTCGCGAGGCTTGAAGAGGATAAAATGCTCGGGCAGAACCTTGGCAATGTTTGTGGATATTGGCAGAAGCGCGGTCTGAATACGTTTTGCGTAGTAGATACTGTCCATAATCTCCTTCTGGTGATGGGCAATCTCGTCGCGCTGCTGAGTTGCTATATTCTTCTGCACTTCGAGTTCGTCGCGCTGCGACAGAATCTCGTTTTTCTGCTGTTCGAGAGCAAGGTTCTTCTCCTCGATGGCGTCGCGCTGCTGGAGAATCTCCTCACGCTGTGTCTCAAGTTCGGCATTTTTCTGCTCGATGGCGTCTTTCTGCTTGCGTATCTCTGATGTGCGCTCGGTTACCATACGTTCCAAATGCTGGTTGCGCACACGGAGCTGAGCCTCACGGAGTTTGATAATCATATACACGATAGCTGAAACCGTCAACACCAAAAGCAGCATAAACCACCACTTGCGGTAGAACGGACGCTTGATTTCAAAGCTGTAAGGCGTGCTGTAACACCATATTCCGTCCTTGCCCTTGGCACGGTATACAAAGTCGTATTTGCCAGGAGGAAGGTTCTGATAGTTAGCCCTATGCTCCTTGCCCATCTGCGCCACGTAGTCGTTGTCGAGTCCCTTCATATAGAACTCGTAAACCACCGACGCCTCGTCTTTAAACGAAAGACCAGCAAGCTCAAACACAAAGTTGTTTTCGTCGTGCTTGAATACGTTGCGGCTGCGATCGAATGGCAAACCGTTGAGCAGTATGCTTTCGAGGCGGCACTGCGGCACAAACTTTTCGTTGCTGCCTTTTTTCAGGTCGAACGACGAAACGCCGTGGAAAGTGGCCACATAAAGCACACCTTTTTTATTTAGCAAAAGTCCGTTGGTAACAATCTCGCTGCCGGGTAGTCCGTCGTTGGCATATACCGAGAAATCAACACGGTTTTCGGGCATATTGTAATAGCAGAAACCCTTGTTGGTGCCGAGCCAGAGATAATCCTTGTCGCGGGCGGGCAGAATAGAATTGATCGACGGAGAGGGCAATGTGGGAATCTCAATAGTTTTGAGTTCGCCGTCGGGAGTGTAGATGCCGAGACCGTCTTCCATACCCACCAGCAGGTTGTCGCCCAGAATAGCGAGTGAGAGCACCGACGAAGGTGTGGCTTTGAGCAGCTCAAATCCGTTGCCGTCGAACTTGACAATGCCGGTATTGTTGCCACCAAGTATAAGAGTCTTATACTGAATCATTTGCGACACTAACGACGTGGACACGCTACGGATAGGAATAGGCGAAGTTTCAAAATCGGCAATGTGATAAACCACTCCGTCGATACCAGTAAGGAGGAATATGTCGCCACTTTGCGACACAAACACGTTGGTAAGGTTGTGTATGCGGTTTTTGAACGTTAGCTTATTCTTGAGTTTCAGCGTGTTGCTGTCGAAAAGGTAGCATCCGAAACTGTTGGCTATAAGTATCTCCTCATGATTGAGCACTTTAACCACGTAAGGCACTTCGCCGCCATCCACATTGCTCGAAAAATCAACGAGCTGATGCTGGAAGTAATAAATCTTGTTGTTAAACGCCATCCAGATACGTCCCAGGTTGTCTTCCTCAAAATTATTGAGGTAGCAGTCGAGATCCTCGGGATAGAGATTGCGGAGCGAACGGTTGGTAAGTTTCTGAATACCACCCGAAAAGCCGAACCAATAGTTGTCTTCCTTGTCCTCAAAATATGAGAGAAGCTTAAGGTCTTTTAATCCGATGCTTTGATCGAACTTGATAGCGCTCTGCATCAGCGAGAAAATCTGGAACGCCTCGAAGTTAGACACCAAGAACACCGAACCATCTCGGTTTTGCTTGATAGTGTGAATACGGCAGTTTTCTGGAATGCCCACTTTCTGGTTGATTTTGAGCGATTCAAGGTCGCTGCGCATAAACTGCGACAGGTTGCCGGAATAGATACCGTCGGTGGTTGACAGCCAGATATTTGCGTCCTCGTCAACAAACACGTAATAGCATTTCTTGTCGGTTAGCAGCTGAATATCGTCGTCAACGATCATAAACAGACCGTCGGGAGAAGCCAGGAATGTGTTGTGTCCCGATTTGTTCTGCGCCACGGCGTGGATACAGTCGGGCAGTGTCGGGAAACGCTTATTTAACTGCTGAGTCTTGTCGTCGGCATCGAGTGTGCAGAGGCGTTTGTCGCCAAAGAAATATTTGGTGTCTCTCTTGTCGATATAGATATGCTTAAACGCCATATCGGAGAGAATCTGCGTAAACTTGCCCTCGGGATTCAAGCAGGTGATACCTTTGAGAGTGGCAAAATATATGTTTCCCTTGCTGTCTTGCGCTATGTCGAACACCACATTGCTGCTTAGCTGGTCGGGTGCGCTGGTGTAGGTGTTCATCTGGCGGCCGTTGTACTTGATAGCTCCCGCCTGAGTGCCAAACCACATAAAACCGTCGTTGTCTTGGAAGATGCACATCACATCCTCCTGCGGCAGGCCTTGGTCGCTACCGTAGAACACAAACGGGAAGTAGCCTGTCTGATAGGTCTGATACATAGCCACAAGGTGGTTTTGCGCAGCCTTGTAGGGAATGCCCGCCTGCTCTAAGAATGCCTGGTCCAAAACGTCGCTCGAACTTGCCCAAACCAGGAATTCGAGAATTTTCTGACGAAGTTTAGGCTGGTTTTTCTTGATACCCCAACCTACGGAGCTGATTTCGCCAAGCACAAACTTGGATTCCAGCTCGGGATATTTTGGCAGACTGTAGATGTCGAAGTTGACGATGCAGTAGTCGGCGCGTCCGCTCAGAATCTCGCCAAAGAATTCGTTAGCCTCCTTATAATAATAGTTGGTGATGTCGTTGTCGATCAAAGCGTCTTCGTAGACAGAACCTTTAGAAGTTACGCCGCGCAAACGGTGAAGGTCGTTGACATTCTTGATGTCAACATTCTTACGCGCCACCACCACATTGGCAGTAGGCAGCACGTCTACTATGTCGATTTTTTTCAAACGCCAATCGATAGGTGCGAGAAGGTCGCAAGCCACGTCGATAGTGTTGAACCATTCGGGCGTGTAACTGCTGTCGCGAACCAGATTGCCGTTGCTGTCGGTAAAA
>JAGCNK010000052.1 GCA_017645985.1 Bacteroidales bacterium
TGTTGACCTCGACGGTGCTCGCGTTGGCACGCTGCAAAACACCGACGTGCTCAACAATATTGCCAACAAAACCGACCTTAAAATCGACTGCGGCGGCGGCATCAAGACCATCGGCGACGTGGAGATGCTCTTCTCGCTCGGCGCATACGCAGTTAACCTCGGCAGCGTGGCTGTGAAAAATCCCGCTATTATGACCAAGTGTCTCGAAAAATACGGCCCTGAAAAAATCATACTCAGTGCCGATGTCAATGGCGACACCGTGCGTATCCACGGTTGGCAAGACGATGCTGGTATCACTATCAACGAATTGATCGACAAATTCCTACCAGCAGGACTTTCGCGTGTGTGCGTTACGGCTATCAAGTGCGACGGAATGCTCAACGGTCCCGACCTCGTGCTCTACAAACGCCTCAAAGACAAATACCCCTCGCTCAAAATCACAGCCAGCGGCGGCGTGTCGGGCATCAACGACCTTGAACGCCTTGTGGAAACAGGATGCGACTCGGCTATCGTGGGCAAGGCCATTTACGAAAAACGCGTTACTTTAGACCAATTAGCAAAAATCTCGAAACAATGTTAGCAAAAAGAATAATAGCCTGCCTCGATGTCAAGGACGGTCAGACTGTCAAGGGCGTAAGCTTTGAAAACCTCCGCTATGCGGGCGACCCTGTGGAGCTCGGCCGAGCATATTCCGACCAGGGTATCGACGAGCTTGTGTACCTCGACATCACCGCCACCAACGAAGGCAGAAAACAGATATACTCGCTTGTGGAGAGCGTTGCCTGCAACCTCAACATTCCGTTCACCATAGGCGGAGGCATCACCTCGGTAGAGGATGCCGAAAACCTGCTGATACACGGCGCCGACAAGATTTCGGTCAACAGCGCGGCGGTGCGCAATCCGCAGCTGGTGAGCGACCTTGCCAACAAGTTCGGACGCCAGTTTGTGGTGGTGGCCATCGACGCCAAAACCATCGGCGACCAATGGATAGTGCACACCCACGGAGGCAAACGACCCACCGACAAGGAGCTTTTCTCCTGGGCTAAGGAGATCGAAGACCGTGGCGCGGGCGAGATACTCTTCACCTCGATGGATCACGACGGACACCAGACCGGATTTGCCAACGAGGCGCTCTGCCGCATGTCGGAGATGCTCAGCATACCAGTGATAGCCTCGGGCGGAGCAGGCGAGATGGAGCACTTCCGCGACGTATTCAACAAAGGCAAAGCCGACGCCGCCCTCGCCGCCAGCATCTTCCACTTCGGCAAAATCAAGATTCCCGACTTGAAGGGGTATCTCAAAGGCGAAGGGATAAATGTGAGGTAGGAAAATATTTCGAATTTATTTACATCGCCGGTTCAGGAGTTTCTACTGCGGCGCTGTCTACTGCGGTGCTGTCTTTGATGATGTATGCCTTGCAGTTGTAGGGGCGGGAGATTTTCTCCTTTGGTTTGGGGAATTTCTCCAGGTAGTGGGCGTAGTTGGGGTCGGAGAGGAGCTTCTTGAGAAATATGCCGTAGATGGGCAGTGCTGTGGCGTTGCCTTGACCTAACTCTCCAGTGCGGAAGTGTATGCAGCGGTATTCGCCGCCTACCCATACGCCGCCAACGAGCGATGGCATCACACCCATAAACCAGGCGTCGCTGTGGTTTGACGATGTGCCGGTTTTGCCGCCGAACTCGCATTTGCCATAGAACGAGCGCACATAGTTCCACAGAAATCCCGACGTGGTGCCGTATTCTGTCATACCGCCTTTGAGAAGCTGCTGCATCAGAAATGCCGGTTCGTATTCCAATGCCTGCGAGTCGGTGTTCGGCGGAGTGTATATCACGTTTCCGTTGCGGTCTTCGATACGTGTTACGAATATTGGCGCGTGGTAAACGCCGTCGTTGATAACGGTGGAGTATGCGTTGGTGAGTTCCAAAAGGTTAACGTCGCTGCCGCCGAGACAAGTGGCGGGTATTGTGTCGCATAGGGGCGAGTGTATGCCCATACGGTGTGCTGTGGCGTTGATTTTGTCGATTCCCACCTCTTTGGATATCTGCACGGCTATGGTGTTGATGCTTCGTGCAAAAGCCGCCTTGAGCGAGAACGGCACTTCCTGACAGAAACCTTCGGCATTGTGAGGAATCCATAGTTTCTGCTTGCCCTTGTCCCACACTTTCCAGGTAACGTACTGGTCGATACGCTCCTCGCAGGGACTCATACCTTGGTTCATAGCCTCGGCATAGTCGAAAAGTTTGAACGTGGATCCGGGCTGACGCATCGATGTCACCTTGTCGTATTTCCAGAAACGGAAGTCGAGGTCGCCCACCCAGGCCTTGATGTAGCCTGTCTGTGGTTCTATTGCCACAAGCGAACCGTGCATAAACTGCACCATATATTTTACCGAGTCGATAACGCTGAGGGTGGTGTCGATAGAGCCGAGCTTGTAGTCAAACACTTTTACACGGCGTGGACGGTTCATCTCGGCAAGAATCGACGCGGTGTCAGCCTCGCCATACTGCTGCACAGCCTTTTTGTAGTGCACTGTGCGTTTTACGATATTCTCTATGAAGTTGGGAATCTCGCGGAACTGCTCGTCGCGCCAAGGATTGCGGCCGTACCAGTGCTGGCGGAAGTTTTGCTGCACCACCTCCATCTGCTCCCTTACTGCCTGTTCGGCGTATGCCTGCATAGTGCTGTCGATGGTGGTGTAGATTTTTAGACCGTCGGTGTAGAGGTTCACCTCGTTAGTGTCGCACCATTGCGAAAGCTCGTTGGCAAGAGCGTCGCGGAAGTAGAGCGCCATACCGTCGTAGTTGTTTTCCACGTAGTAGTCGAGCTTGATGGGTATCTGGATGAGGCTGTCGTACTGGTCGGGAGTGAGGTGGCGCAGCTTGAGCATGTTTTGCAGCACGGTGTTGCGGCGTCGAAGGCTGTTTTTGGGATTGATGCGTGGATTGTAGGTGGTGGTGGCCTTGAGCAGACCTATCAATACGGCAGACTGCTCGTAGGTAAGGTCTCGCGGCTTGGTGTTGAAATATGTCTCGGCGGCGGTGTTGATGCCGAAGGCGTTTGAGCCGAAGTCTACCGTGTTGAGATACAGGGTTATGATTTCGTTTTTGGAGAAACGTCGCTCGATTTTAACAGCAGCGATCCACTCCTTTATTTTCATCACCACAAGTTTCACTCCCGGCACACGTCCGAGAAGTCCCTTGGAGTATCGTTCGCTGTTTCGTGCTTTGTATAGGTTTTTTACAAGCTGCTGTGTTATAGTGCTTGCTCCTCGCGCCCTTCTGCCGAGCAAAAAATCTTTCAGAGCCGAGCCGATGCCCTGGAAGTCAATTCCGTGATGGTTGTAGAAGCGTTCGTCCTCGGTGCATACGAGTGTTTCGATAAGCAGGGGCGAAATGTCCTCGTACTTTACCGGGGTTCGGTTTTCGCTGAAGAACTTGCCCATCACCTTGCCGTCGGCGGTGTAGATAACCGAAGCCTCGCACTGGGTGATGTTGTTGATGTCTTCCATTGTGGGACCCGTGCCAAACATCCACAAAAAATTGATGTCTACCATTATTATAAGGAGAAAAAATTCCATCAGTATGATAAGCAATGCGGCGGGCAACTTAACATACCATTTTGCGCGGGTTAATATGTTGATTGGGTTTTTCAATTAATTTTGAATTGTGAATTATGAATTATGAATTATTAATTATGCATTATGAATTGTTTTTCTTGTACCAAAATCGTCTTACGAATATCAACTCTGATTTGCTTGAATTTTGAAACATACTTAGTCGTTGGTCGAACACTTGGCGGATGTTGGTTCCTGTTGCCGTTATGCCGAGCGAACAGTTTTTCATATTGTACCAAAGAGCAATTTTGCCGTGAATCGACGGGGCTATTTTTGTAGTTTTGCTAAACATATTGCTAAACCGTGAGTTGCTTGCATTTATCCCGGCGTTGAAGGCAATAAAAAACAGGAACTTGGTTTTGATCACAAAGTTGTAGGCATATCCACCGTTAACGCCCATGCTCCAACTTTCGAGGTTGGCTTTTTCGCCGAGAAAAAGAGTGCTGTCGCTACTAATGCGTTGATTATAAAGGGCAAGACCTGCGAGAGCGCTTCCGGCAGAAATTTTTTGTTGTTGCGAAGCGTTGAA
>JAGCNK010000006.1 GCA_017645985.1 Bacteroidales bacterium
AGTGCGCCTTGCATACGTAATCAACACCGACGACCTCAAAAAGGCTCTCAAATGTCTGGAAGAGGGATTGAAGGCATATCCTGGCAACACATACAACAAATAGTCAGATATTAAGCTAAACAAAAATCCACTGCCGGAAACCCGACAGTGGATTTTTTTTCGAAATATTTAATCATTAAACCTAATTCAGAAGTCCGCGCGATGCGAGAATTGCAAAAAGCGCAAATGTTACAAGGTTGCCGATGAGCGCACAGAAAAAGAATCTGAGCTTCGACACCTTGTTGGGACGGTCGCGGAAAAACGCCACATCTATCATCCATTCAAACACCACCGCGATAGCGAAGGCGATGGTATACCAGGCGTAAAAACCGAAACCGAGTTCGCCATTGCCTGCCGGAAGGAAGAAACAGAAAAGCGTTGTAATCACATTTCCCACCAAAACGGCAAAGAAACCGCGAAGGATATTAAGTTTGCGTTTCGCCACAAGTATCAGAAACACAATAAATTCTATCAAAACCGCTCCTGCAAATATATAGAGCGAATTGAAACTTAACGGAAGTATATTGTTCATATCAACTATTATTTTTGATGCAACAAATTTAAACAATAATTTAATTTATTACAAAAATAATAAAAAAAATATGAACAACAACTACTTTTTTCTTGAAAATTTCTGTTTCAATCTCTTTACTCCCTCCACGCCAAGAATGGTGATGCCCGAATATTGAAAAGTTTTTGCAAGTCCGAAAAACACAACCCACAAAACAGTCTTTGCCGAGGGACTAAGAAAATCCAAACCCATCTGGGCAAACGAGATGATATAAAACGGAACGCACAACAGCAGCACTATAACCCCCGTACGAAACGACAGGGTCTTGAGCTTTTCCTTCACTGGTGAAATAATCTTACTAAATACATTCATAGCTAAATAACATTTTATGGCTGCAAAAATAAGTGTTACAATCCAAAGCAAAGATAGTTTAATATTAAATAGTGTTCGATTTTGTAAATAGCGGAATCGAAAAAAGCAAAGATATGTCGCATACGATAGAAATTAGCAGGAAACAAAAAAGCGGAAATTGAAAAATCAATTTCCGCCTAATATAATGTTTAATCTCAATTAGTTGCGACGCGACAAGAGGGCAATCAGTCGGAGAATCTCAATATAGATCCAAACGATTGTAACCATCAGTCCGAAAGCGCAGTACCATTCCATATAACGGGGCGACTGCATCTCCACGCCGTTGTCGATTTGGTTGAAGTCTAAAACCAGGTTGAGGGCTGCGACACCAACAATCACCAACTGCAAAACAACTCCGAGCCAGCCGAGGTTGAAAACCGAAAGCTCAATTCCGGCAAAGCGGAGCAGGATGCTGATCAGGTAGAAGGCGCCGATACCCATTGTAGCGAACACCAACACTTTTGTAAATTTGGCAGAAGCTTGAAGAATGCCCGCACGATAACAGCCGAAAACAACTGCAACCACGCAAACTGTAGCCAGAATTGCCTGCATTACGATACCGTTGTAAGCGGCGTTGAACATAGCCGACATAGCACCAAGGAACAATCCCTCGCAAAGTGCGTAGATAGGAGCCAGAATGTGCGCCTTGTCGGGTTTGAAACTTAGAACAATAGCGAGAATAAATCCGGCTATAGCACCACCGATAGCAAGGGGCGACACTAAGGTGTTGCCCACCATAGCGAGTTTCCAGGTGGCGATTCCGCTCAGAAGAACGAGCAGAAATAGAATGATGCTCTTATTAAGAGTGCCGTTGTAGGTCATAACACCGCCATCGGCATTGGTCAGCGACTTTTCGAAAATTTTTTCAGAAAATGTCGGATTTGAAGATTTAGATAAATTCATAATAGTGGCTTTATTAGTTTAGTTTAACTTTGTATGTGTGTTCAAATTTGCCTTTGGAAATATTGGCAAGCTTGTTTTTAATCATCTTTCTGCGGAGAAGTCCCACCTTGTCGGTAAAAATCACACCTTCGAGATGGTCGTACTCATGCTGGAAAACCCTTGCCGTAGGACCGGTGAGAGTCTCCTCGTGAAGGTTGAAATCCTCGTCGTAGTATTTAACCTTTACGCCGTCGGGACGGGTAACATCCTCGTGCAAACCGGGAACGCTCAGACATCCCTCGTTGTATCCAACCTTGTTGCCAAAATATTCCACAATCTCGGGATTGATGCAGGCGTGGATAAAGTTCTTTGTAAATGTGTCGTTTTCATCGTCGGTCATAGGCGACGCGTCCACAACAAAAAGACGGAGCGAAAGTCCGATCTGCGGTGCGGCCAAACCAACACCCTCCGACTTGCGCATAGTCTCAAACATATTGTCAATCAGTTCTTTCAAATTCGGATAATCTTTTGATACTGGATCTGCCTTCTTGCGCAGAACAGGATTTCCGATAATTGTAATTGGTAAAATCATATTTAAAAAAATTAATACTCAGTTAATTAATATGGATGTTCGTCCATCCAACCCTGCAAAATAAAAGCCGCCGCCATACGGTCCACATTGCCCTTGGTGCTGCGGTATTTGCGTTTGAAACCTCCGGCAATCATTGCGGACTCTGCCATACGCGAGGTGTACTGCTCGTCGTAATAGTCGATTGGCAGCTCGGGAAAAAGCTTTTTGAGATTATCCACAAACTGTACAATATTCTTAACCACAGGATTTTCGTGTCCCTCAGGATTAACAGGATAACCCACGATCACACGCTCCACCTTCTGAGTTTCGATGTACTTCTTAATATAAGGTGTGAGTTCGGATGTGGACACGGTTTCGAGCGGCGAGCAAATAATCTTAGAAGGGTCGGTAACAGCCAACCCCGTGCGAGCCTTTCCGTAGTCTATTGCCAAAATTCTTCCCATCTGAATAACGGTTGTTTCAACTTTTTTACAAAAATAGGAGTTGCAAACGAGAAAAACAAAAATTTTACAAAAATTAATAAATTTCGCTTGACAAAATCAATCTGCTTTTCTAACTTTGCACTAAAATAAAAGCACAAACGAAGTATATAAATTAATTACACATAATAACAATTATGGAAAAAATTACAGTTATCGGCGCAGGAAACGTAGGCGCCACATGTGCAGACGCAATTGCACGCAGAGATTTGGCCAACGAAGTGGTATTGCTCGACATCAAACCCAACTTGGCAGAAGGCAAAGCATTGGATATCTGGCAGACATCGGCTCTTGCTGGTTTCAACCACAAGATCACCGGTATCACCAACGACTATTCTAAAACAGCCGGATCGGGCGTAATCGTTATCACCTCTGGTATTCCCCGCAAACCCGGAATGAGCCGCGAGGACCTTATCGGCACCAACGCAGGCATCGTTAAGGACGTTACCAAAAAAGCCATCGAGGCTTCGCCCAACGCCATCATCATCATCGTTTCCAACCCCTTGGACGCTATGACATACGTGGCTTACAAAACAGCTAAGACACTTTCTAACAAAGTATTCGGTATGGCTGGAACACTCGACACCGCTCGTTACAAAGTATTCCTCGCTGACGAAATCGGTGTTACTCCCCTCGACATCCAGGGCCTCTTGCTCGGCGGTCACGGCGACACAATGGTTCCCCTGCCACGCTACACCACAGTAGGCGGTATTCCTGTTACCGACCTCGTAGCCAAAGACAAACTCGAGGCTATCATCGAGCGCACAAAGAAAGGCGGTGGCGAACTCACCAACCTTCTCGGCACATCGGCTTGGTACGCTCCCGGCACATCGGCTGCTTACATGGTTGAAGCTATCGTTAAGAACCAGAAACGCGTTGTTCCCGTTTGCGCTTACCTCAATGGCGAATACGGCTACAAAGACATGTACCTCGGCGTTCCCGTTGTACTCGGCGCCAACGGTGTTGAAAAAATCATCGAACTCAACCTCAACAGCGAAGAGAAAGCTCTGCTCGACGCATCGGCTGCTGCTGTTAAGAAGACTCTCGACGATTTGAAAACCATCGTGACATTCGACTAATATGAACACTAGTCTTGACTTCATATATCATTAGTCATTCATATTGATTAAATTACTTTTTTGGCGGATGTTGTGAAACATCCGCCTTTTTGTTATCAAAACAAAAGAAACAGATTTTGCGTTTTAATAATCAACAATATCCTTACAAAATGAGACTAAAACAACTACTGCCCATCATCATCTGTCTGATTTGCGCAAACGCCAACGCTCAGAGAATCAATCTTTTGCAAGACAACGAGCAGACCTCGGTAGAGACATCTGGCAACGGTGCCTACGCACAATTGCGAATACCGTTTGTAAACATCAGCCGATTAAAAACAAACTACACAACCTACAACCAGATATCCGCACCGGAACTTTTCACCGTGTTTGGCAACGGAGAACCTATGCTGCCAAGCTACAACAAGATATTGGAACTCGACCACGAAGGCGACTATCTGTTTGAGATAACAAAAATTGACTCCACCATCATCGACCTCAACAAAACCGCATACGGATACAAGCTGTCGCCCGCTCAAAAACCCGATATCAACGGCAGCGAAAACAAAGCAAAAGAATTTATAATCAACCAATTAGAATATCAGAAAGACCAATTCTCCAACTACCCCAAAATTAAACTGACCAACATAGGCACAATGCGAA
>JAGCNK010000053.1 GCA_017645985.1 Bacteroidales bacterium
AATTTTGGAGAAAAACTATTCTGCGACCTGCGAACAAATCCAAATTTCTGTCTCAACCAATACACCGCCAATCGCAAAATCCTCATCACTGGCAACAATTTCGGATGCGGTTCGAGCCGCGAACACGCCGTGTGGGCTCTCTACGACTATGGTTTCCGCGTAATAATAGCCACAGGTTTCGCCGATATTTTTAAAAACAACGCCTTCAACAACGGACTTTTTCCGCTCATCTTGCCCGAAACTCAATGCAATATATTGGCACAAAAGGCAATAGACCACAAAGACACCGTTTTTGAGGTAAACATCGAAGCACAGACCGTAGGCATCAAAGGTGGCGAATCATTCCCCTTCACCATCGACCCCTTCCGCAAAGAGTGCCTCATCAACGGATTTGACACCACACAATGGTTGTTAAATATTAAGGATGAGATAGTTAGATTTGACAAAAATACACACCTATGAAAAAACGTATTGCAATACTCGGTGGCGACGGCATAGGCCCCGATGTAACAGCCGAGGCACAGAAAGCCCTCGAAGCCATTGCCAAAATTTCGGGACACACATTTGAATTTGTCCCCACAATCGGCGGCGCATCTGCCATCGACCAATGCGGCGACCCGATGCCCGACTCCACAATCCAAACCTGCAAAGAGTGCGACGCTGTGCTGTTTGGCGCATTCGGCGATCCAAAATACGACAACGACCCAAACGCAAAAGTCCGCCCCGAACAAGGTCTGCTCAAAATCCGCAAAGACCTCGGACTATTTGCCAACATCCGCCCGATATACACATTTCCGGCACTTCTGCACCGTTCGCCCATCAAACGCGAGATTGTAGAAAACTCCGACTTTGTGGTGGTGCGCGAACTTACAGGAGGAATGTATTTTGGAATGAAAGGTCGCACCGAAGACGGCAAAACAGCCTTTGACACAAACACTTACTCCACATACGAAATAGAACGCATACTTAAAACAGCCTTCGACCTTGCCGCCTCACGCCGCAAAAAAGTCACCGTGGTAGACAAAGCCAACATCCTTGCCACATCACGACTTTGGCGCGAAACCGCAATACGCATCAGCCAAGATTATCCCGACATCGCCACCGACTATATGTTTGTAGACAATGCCTCAATGCGCATCATCACCACCCCCCGCGACTTTGACGTGATTGTTACCGAAAACACCTTTGGCGACATTCTCACCGACGAGGCAAGCGTTATCACCGGCTCAATCGGAAAGATGCCGAGCGCGTCGGTAGGCGAGTTTACATCTCTCTACGAGCCAATCCACGGGTCGTATCCTCAGGCAGCAGGCAAAAACATCGCCAACCCTATGGCAGCGATACTTTCGGCTGCAATGCTTTTGGAGACCTCATTCAATATGAAGGAAGAATCCGCCCTCATCACCTCGGCTGTCAACTCCGCCCTCGCCAACGGCATCCGCACCGAAGACATCGCCGAAGGCAAAGCCTATTCCACAACGGAGGTTGGTGATTATATTGCAGAAAGGATTTTGGGTAATAAATAAAGATAATTTGCAAATAATGAGAATTATAGCATATAATATAAAATTATTTGCTATAATTCTCTATAAAATTATAATTTTGCCGCCGAACAAATTTATAATCTTTTATCAATGAAACACATAAAAACCTTAGGCATTGCCCTAACAATAACAACCTTAATTTCAGCATCTTGCAAAGATGACAACGAGTATATTATAAAAGGTGAATCAGGCAACAAAAAAGCATTGGCAGAGAGCATTTACGCATCAAACACCGACAACTCGCTGCATTTTACCTACACCCCCGATGCCGACAGAGCAAAAGAAATCTACAACTATTTCAGACTCGACACGCTAATCAACGACAATATGTCCACTTGGGACAAGGCGCTGAAAATTACCAAGTTTACCGTAGCACAAATTCCTCACCTCAATCAAAAGGGCATTATCGAGCACCGCAACGCCATCGACATTTGGGAGTTTGCAAAAAACACAGAACCGGGCGTCAACTGCCGTATGCACTCAATTTTCCTCTCTGAACTCTTCTTTGCCGCCGGCATCACAAACCGCTTTATCACCTGCCGTCCGCTGAGTTCTACCGACGACGACTGCCACGTGGTAAACGTTGCGTGGATTCCCGAAATGGATAAATGGGTGATGCTCGACTCCGATATGTGCGCATACATCACCGACGACAATGGCACTCCGCTTTCGCTTCAAGAGATGCGCATAAATATGGCCAACGGCGGAGCGTTTAACATCAACTTCCTCAAATCTGTTGTATTTTCAGAAGATTACTACCGCGCATATTGGGCAAAAAATCTCTATTGGTTCTGTTCGCACGAAAAAAACGGTTTCAACGTAGAGCCTGCCTCGGTAAGTAGCGGCGACCGTTATATATTACTGATACCCACAAACTTCGACTGTTACGATATTGGCGAGCACGACGTTGTAACACACGACGACCAAGCATTTTGGGCTAAGCCCGAATAAACAGAAAATATCGGCAAAAATTTGTTTTTCTGAAAAAATAACCTATTTTTGCGCTTGAATTTAAACTTAATTAATAAACTACCACCAATGAAAAACTATCTACTCTCGGGCATTGCTCTAATGCTCGTTGGCACATTAGCCACAGCTTGCAACAAAGACAAAAACGATGACGGTCCATTCGATCCCGGATTCGACTACTACAAGCCCGAAATTATCCATCTCGACGAAATCATACCAGTTGAAATCAACGAAAGTACTTTTCCCGACCCAGTATTCCGTGCCATTATTTCTACTCGCGACTACGACAAAAACGGCGACGGAACTTTAGACGTGGACGAAATTATCCACATCCGCAACATCCATTGCGAAGCCAGTGGAGTAAAATCGCTTCAAGGTATTGAATATCTGTTGGAACTGCGCGGAATCTATTGTCAAGACAATGAGATTGAATATTGGAACCTCGACAACAACAAGCTACTTACAGGTATCTGGTGTTCGGGCAACAATTTCAAAGCGCTAGACTTTACGGGTCTTGACGAACTTATCTGGGTATACTGCCATGACAACCCCGAGCTTCAAAATCTCAATGTTAGGAACAACCCCAAGATGGCGTATATCGAATGTAACACCTGTCCGCTCAAAGAAATCGACGTTACTCACAACCCTGAATTGGAGCACCTTATGTGCGGAACATGCCAACTCACCGAACTTGACCTGAGCAAAAACCCGAAACTCCAACACTTGGACGCTTTCCAAAATGAGTTCACCTCGCTCGACCTCTCTAACAACAAAATGATGAAGCGTTTAGACATTTGGAACAATCCCAACCTCGGCGACCTCATAATCAGCCATATGGCAGGTCTGCAAACCTACAACTGCGCCAAAACAGGTATCTCAAAATTAGATTTAAGCCACAACCCCGAACTATACAAAGTAATTTGTAGTTACAACCAAATCACAGAGTTAGACTTGTCAAAAAATCCAAAATTGGTAATACTTGAATGTCAAGACAACAGCATCTCCAATCTTGACCTTTCATACACTCTGCAATTGCGCTTTTTGTGGGCTGCTCACAACAAGTTTACCTCGTTAGACCTTGGCTACACACCATACCTCATAAAAGTTCATGACAAAGGCACTTACGATAAAGCAAAAGTAGACCACGAATGGTACATCGACTTGGGCGGCGAAGTGTCGACAGGTGAAGACAACAAACTCTATCTTTGGGTCAACCTCGATGTTAATTTAAGCGACGTATCGCATGGCAATCTCGCCGCCGAAGAAAAATATTCAGAACTGGACAAGGGCGTTAAAGAAAGCGACTGTCTCAAACGTGGATATGTGCTGAATGTTCTTTACGAAATGGCAGGAAGTCCCAACGTAGGCAACCATAAGTCAAGTTACAAAGACGTGGCAGGCACCACATACGAAGACGCCATCATCTGGGGCGAAATGAGAGCAATGACTATGGGCTATCCCGAATTTTTGGGCGATTATTTCAACCCGAACAAATGGATTACACGTCAAGACCTTATGTTTATGCTTATGAGATATGCCGAGGCATTCAACCTTGAACGCTCCATCGACTTTGGCCGCAGCGACGAATATATCGACTACTACGACATCGACTCCGACCACTGGGAGGCTGTTTGCTGGTGCGCCACCTGGCACATTATCGAAGGCAAAGGCGGCAAAGAAAAGAGCCAACAAAAAATCGACCCCTACGGACGCATAACCCAAGCCGACCTCGATCTTGCAATCGCCAACTTTAAAGAAGTAAACAATCTATAGTAAAACCATAAAAATCTAATATGAGAAAAATCACTAACCTTCTGCTGTTGCTGCTGCTGTTGGCAACCGCATGCGACAAGTCTGACGACCCCGTTGTTGAAGACGAACCCGAAAACGACGACACTGAAATCTTTGATCCTGGCGACAAAAAAATCGGTCTCGCGCTTAGCGGAGGCGGCGCAAAAGGCGCTGCCGAAATTGGCGCACTCAAAGTTATCGAACAGAAAGGCATCAAGATAGACTATATCTCTGGCACCAGCATCGGCTCGATTATGGGAGCGCTATACTCTGCAGGATACACGGCCGACGAATTGCAAGAATTTTTTGCAAGTCTCAGCAAGGACGAAGCCAAAAAAAGCTCGGTTATCAGACAGATGGTAGGCGACCTGCTCAACGCCAAAGGAGTTAGCACATTCGCCGACCTCACAATTCCTTTCCGCTGCGTAGTGGCAGACGCCAAGGAACTCAAAGAGGTTGTATTGTCAGAAGGTTCGGTGCTCGATGCCGTTATGGCCTCATCTGCAATTCCTTACATTTACGACAACGTAACTATCGACGGGCACATCTACGTTGACGGCGGATTTTACAACAACCTTCCGGTCGACGTAGTGGAAGCTATGGGTGCGGAATATACTCTCGTGGTGGACCTCCGTCAGGAAGGCGAATCGTTTGTACCGTCGGAGTACGAACCAATTATAAAAGACCTTATTAAAGTGCCCGTACTCGCACAGGTCGCACTCGGCGACGCTACCGAAATTGTTACCGACTATTTCGACCGCCGTCCCGACATTGAAAAATACGAAGCCAACAAACTCAAAGCCGACACCTACATTCATCCCAACCTGAAAGGCTACAACGCCCTCAGTTTCGGTGCAAGCAATGTAAAAGAGATGGCTGACATTGGGCAGAGAGCCGCCGAGGCGAAGCTAAAAATTGAAAAATAAGCAAGCGAATTGATTTATATGTACAAAAAAATCTGCCCAAATGCAGTACTAAAAGCCATACTATATCTTTTGATATGTATGGCTTTTTATGGTTGCAGGGCAATAGTTAAGGAAAACACTATGAACTCCAATCCCAACGAATTCCATTGGGAACCATCGTCAAGTGCACCACGACAACATCCTGTTGAGGTTTTTGATGTGCATTTTCTACTACGCCGACCGCCCGAAGGCAATACGTATATCTTTCAATATTATTATTTCGGATTTAGTTTCAAATATGCAGGTTTGGCATCAGGCTACAATGGAATAGCATACGACGAAAATGATAAATATCCCCTCCCCCATTACATTGCAGCATTGTGGCTCTCTTTTCCGGAAAAAAAGGTTTATTATCTTGACGAACCTCTGC
>JAGCNK010000054.1 GCA_017645985.1 Bacteroidales bacterium
GGCATTAAATGTTCTCCCTATGAAAGCCGACGCCGACAAATTGGGACGTGTTACACTTGCAATGGCTTACATGCTTTATGCCGAGGCAGTTATGTATCAAAACGATGATACCCGCAAATCTACTGCTCTCAAGTATATGGAAGAGATAATCGCATCTGGGAAATACGCTCTCGTTGATGATTATGCCGAAATATTTACCGTAGAGGGTGAATGGAGCAGCGAATCAATTTGGGAAATCAACTACATAAACGATGGCGCAGTTCGCTCGTGGGGCTGGCCTCAGGGTGCAGGTGGAACAGTTCTTCCCCGTTTGATTTCGCCTCGTAGCTGGGCCGACGGCACCGACGGTATCGAAGGCGGATGGGGCTTTTGCCAAATTCGCAAGGAGACCGCCAACCTTTTTGAGGACAACGACACTCGCAAGGCAGCCTCCATCTACGACGCTTCGGCTTACGACTACGAAAAATCATGGGCTTCTACCGATTTGTTCTTGATGAAATACATCGCTCGCAGCGGTTACAATGCAAACCAATTAGCTGACGCCGACCTCAACTACGGAAACAACTTGAGAATTTACCGTTTTAGCGAAACTCTTCTCAACGCCGCCGAACTTGGCAGTCCCAACGCTCAACAATATCTTGATATGGTTCGTCAGCGTGCTGGTCTTGGCTCAGTTGCCGCCAACGAAGAAAACATTATCAACGAACGCGCTCTTGAATTTGTAGGCGAAGGCAAACGCTATTGGGACCTTGTACGCACCGGACGCGCCGCTACAACACTTGTACCCGACAAAGATGGTTTCCGTACTAACACTTGGAGCAGCAACAAAAAATATCTGCCCATTCCCCAGAGCGAAATCAACGCTGCCAATGGCACTTTAAAACAAAATGCATATTAATCATTAAAAATTAAGAAGTTATGAAAAAACTTTTAACATATACAGCATTTGCGGCAATGATGTTGACCGCTTGTGCGCCCGACGAGCACGAAGACATAAATATTGCAGCCCGTCCTTCAGCTTCGGATATTTCTGTCGACTATAAAATGTTGGACAGCAACAAGGTGCAATTCAACTTGCTCAACACTGGCTGCAATCCCATCTGGTATTTCGACGACAATACGCAAAGCACAGTAAACGGATTCATCAAGCAGTTTCCCGTTGCTGGCACTTATACCGTAGAAATCAAGATGTACAACCATCACGGAATTTGCGACGGCAGCATTGTAAAAGAATTCTCTTTTGATCAATCGTTCCTCGATTTTGGCGAGCGTAAAAAGTTCGACGGCACCAACCTTTGGACCAACGAAGTAGAAATTACCAAATACTACGCTACCACAGGCGACTGGAAAGATATAACAGATCAATTGTCGATATCTCAAAACAAAGAAATATTTACTGTAGACGCTCCTACGGCAAACGTAGAGAAATGGCAAACACAAGTGCACCTACACAGCAATATAAGCTCGTCTGCCGACAAAAACTACCTTTTCCGTGTATCAATGGTGGCAAACGCTAAACACGACAACGTAACTATAAAACTTACCGATGATGCCGACGACAAAAACTTCATTTTTGCTAACGAAGGCAAATACAAACTCAAAGCAAACAAGCCCGAAACCTTTGAAATAATAGCCAAAGGTGTAGACGCTGCCAAATTAAACCTTGTGTTCGACTTTGGAGGTCAGCCTGAAGAATTCAATGTATTTATCTACGACATTGTTTTAGCAGAATACGACGGCGAAATTCCTGAAGAAAAACCCGAACCTGTAGCAGTATTTGAAGAAAATCCTGATGGCGACATTCTCGACGATGTAGCATCATCTTGGAAAACAACCACATATCACGGCGATGCCGGCTGGGGCGAAATGGGCGACTGGACTATTACCCCCGGAGGCTACAACTACACAATCCATTACACCAACGCCAGCGACGGACAGTGGAAAGCTCAGTTCAGACTTATAAGCCAATACCTTACCGAAGCCGGTCAAAAATACGACATCCGCGTAAAGGTAAAATCCGACAAAGACATTCCTCAAGCCACATTCAAAGTAGTGTCGGTAGACGAAAAGAATGCCAACTTCACAGATGAAGGAATTCGCAAGGATATTGACGCAGGCGAAGTTACAGAATTTGTTGTAAACGGTATTTCTTCAGAAAACGCTATGGAAATTACTCAGCGCGAAGGTGATTTCGACGACGGTAGCGGTGTTCAGAAAGGCGGATTAACCATTCTGTTAGACTTTGGCGGCAACCCTGCCAACTGCACCGTTGAAATCTTCGACATAGCAATTCAAAAGTCGAAATAACAACATATAAATTAAATAACACCCATGAAAGCGATGAATCTTACATTATTAGTGTTAACGCTGCTTGCCTTCGGTGGCTGTAGCGACAAGGACGACGACACCCCCGTTCCCGAAAAAAGAGTAAACATCTCGGTTTCGCCCGAAAACGCGGCGGTAAATTTCGAGGGCGGAGTACTGGAACTCACCGTCAATGCCGACGGCGACTGGAGCGTGACCTCAAAATCTGATTTCTGCACCGTTGACCGCAAGGGCGGCATCAAGGGCGAAACCACGATAAAGGCTACAATCTCCAAAAACACCTCTGCCGACAAACGCACAGCCATACTCAATTTTCTCGGCGGCAAAACATCCTTCGACTTTCAAATAGTTCAGGGATACGACGAGGCAAGCTTCAACAGCGGCGAAATCACCGCGCCCGAAGGCTACAAGCTAGTTTGGCACGATGAATTTGACAGTGAGTCGCTATCAAACGACTGGACCTACGAGGTGCAAAACTCAGGCTGGGTAAACAACGAGCTGCAGAATTACCGCAAAGGCGAAATCGATGGTAAAAACACTGTTGAAACCAACAACGGAATCCTTAATATCAACTGTTTTAAGGGTAACGACGGAAAGGTGTACAGCGGAAGAATTTACGCTCACGTAAACGAAGGCTGGCAATACGGATACATCGAGGCTTCTATCAAGCTTCCCAAAGGCAAAGGCACTTGGCCGGCGTTTTGGATGATGCCCGTAAACGTAGACTGGGCTAACGAAGGCTGGCCTAAATGCGGCGAAATCGACATAATGGAAGAGGTTGGAGCCAATCCCAACTATGTGTCGTCGAGCCTTCACGCCGAAGGACACGTGCACACTCTTGGCAATCAGGTAACTCACGAAATGCTCTGCTCTGGTGCTGAAGATGGTTTCCACACATACGCCATAGAATGGACCAAGGAGAAAATCACCACTTATGTTGACGGCAAAATTCAATTGTCGTACTCATCTGATGGCACTGTTAAAAACTATCCCTACGATAAGCCATACTACATCATACTCAACCTTGCTTGGGGTGGCGACTGGGGCGGATACAAAGGTATCAACGACAACGATCTACCCACCACTATGCAGGTGGATTATGTGAGAGTATTCCAGAAGAAATAATTTTATAGTGTTTTTAAATTTTTAACCAAAGTACAGTTAATCTTATTATTTGAACCAAAAAACTTAAATGAAATGAAAAGATTCTTTATTAACGCAATGATGGCTGCCGCCGTGCTGACAAGTTCAGCAATGTTGGTATCGTGCAGCAAAGACGACAGCGATGAACCAGAAGCTGTAATCGAAGACCAAACCCCCATCGATCAAGTTGCTGAAAATGGCGGCAACAATACCGGTGGCGGCACTACCAACACCGGCGGCGGAACCACCAACAACCCCACCGACAACCCCATTGTTACACCTCCTCCTGTAATTGCAGATTACTCAAAGGTGGATTGTCTCAACGGAAGCAACTATTTTATTATCCGTCTCAACGCTGATGCTTATGCTTACTTGGAAACTCAAAACAAGATTAAGGAAAGACTCGACGTTGACGATGTTAACACAAAATTCTACGTTTGGGACAACACCTATACAGTAGGCAAACTTACCGGCAAAGACTGCTTTGGCAATGATACCGAAGGCGGCATCACCTCTATCAACAACGGCGGATGGTGCGGTGGCGGATGGTGCAGACTCACTCCGTTTGACTATTCTCAAATCGACGAGTCGTACACACTCCACATCTCTTTGCGTTGCAACAAATCGTGCGACGACTGGTATATGGCGTTCCAAAATCCCCAAATAGGTGGTCCTGAATACAAAATCACCAAAGAAAGCGTTGACCTCTACGGCAACAAGTTTGACCTCAACACCAATGGAGAATGGAAAGAGTTTGAATTCTCAATTGCCGACATGATCGACGCCGGTGTGGAACTCATCAACTTCGACGGCAGCAAAGGAATCAACTTCCCCTGCTACGGCGGTTTCGTAGGTGCTACAGTGGATATGGACGCTATTTTTATCTACAAGAAGAAATAAGCAATTAGTTTGTCAGTTTCATCAGCAACCGTTCTTAAGGCGCAATTATTAATCAAACAATACATTGCGCCTTTTTTTCTCAAAACCTGCATAATATTATAATCATGAAGAAATCAATATTTGGTATCACTCTTATACTGGCGGCAATGACGATGGGAGCATGCAGCAGCGACGATGATGCTACCCCCAACGAACAGCCCACCGACGAACAGTCGTTGACCAATCCTGACAACGGCACTGCTCTTTCGGGCGACAGCACAGAGTATATCTTTCAACACAAATCGGCAAAACGCGGCATCGGATTCAACCGCATAACAGCCGCCATGGCGTTCAATGTGGGCAACACCATATCATGGGCATACAACTGGTCTGGCTCGTGCGACAATGCTGTGGCTGACGCTTTCGACCAAAGCGGCGTAGAATTTGTGCCAATGGCGTGGAATAGCAAAGCCAACTACAACGATATTGCCCAATTTGTACAAGCTCATCCCAACACAAAGCACATTCTCGGCTACAACGAGCCCAACCTCACCGACCAATGCAACGAAACTCCCACTCAAACGGCGCAAACATGGCCCAACTTTATCAGTTTTGCAAAAAACAACGAACTTGAAACTGTGTCGCCGGCAATGAACTACGGCACTTTGGCAGGATATTCCGACCCGTGGAAATGGCTTGATGAATTTTATTCTATCGACGGAATCAACCTCAACGATATATCGGCAACGGCTGCGCACTGCTACATGTCAAACAATGGTGCACAACTCGACTTTGCTAAGAAATTTGAAAAATACAACAAACCTGTTTGGATTACAGAATTTGCCGCATGGGAAAACGAGCAACCTTCTACTGCTGAAGGTCAACAAGCATTTTTGGCAAAAATGGTCAACGCCTTTGAGCAAACTCCGGGCATAGGTCGCTACGCTTGGTTTATGTTTGATTATTCGCAACCTCCCACCAAATATCCTTTTATCGGATTGGTTTACAATCAGTACATTACCGATTTGGGACTTATATATTTCAATATGTCGTCGTTTGACAGCGATTTGGTTTATCCTCAGGGCAAATGGTTTCCTGCAGAGCATTACCGCGCTTGCAGCAACGATATTGAAATATCAGTTAGCACCGACCCTTCGAACGGAATTCTTATGATTTCGGGTTTCAACAAGGGCAAATTCGCCGAATACAAAGTAAAACTTACCAAGGGCGACAATTATCTCAACATTCGCTACACAGCCAACCGCGAATCTGAATTTGTGGTGCAAGTAGATGGCAACGAATCCTTTACGGCAGCACTTCCGTCTAATGGCGACAACTGGCTCAACGCCAAGGTAAAAATCACATCCGACGAAAACCGCGACGCTGTTATCCGCATCAGCGTCAACTCAGGACGATTAAACATCAACCGCTTGGCTGTCAGCAGCAAGTAGTACAACATAACATCGAAAAGATTTTCGGCAAACTCATAAAATTGGTCTCATAAAGTTTATAATAATTCAGTTATTTTTTTATTTTTTTCCAACACAAGTAATTTGTAAGCAGTTTATTGATTTCAGGGCGCGATAGAAGTGATTTCTGCCGCGCCCTTTATTTATTTGTCAGCCTCTATCTTCTGCAGGTAGTCGCCAATGTCGGTTTCGATGTTGATTTTCTTCTTAAAACGGTATTTGATGCTCTCCACACCGCGCACGCTCATATTGAGCATCTGCGCTATCTCTTTGGTGCTGAATCCCATACGTATATAGGCGCATAGCATATAGTCGTTGCGTGACAGTCCCGGGTGAACGGTTTTCAGTTTTTTGATAAAGTTGTTGTGCAGCAGGTTGAACTGCTCCTCAAAACGGTCTATCAGATTGTCGTTCTGAATGTTGCCGTCAATTTTCGACGACAGTATCGATAGTTTTGATTTGAGCAGCGGTGGCAGGTTGGGCTCTTTGTATATCTCGGTGATGTCGTTTTTGATAGAGCCGAGAATCTCGTTTTTGCCTGCCAGGAGCAGAGCCATGTCGGAAAGCTCGTTGGTTTTGTGCTCAAGGTCGTTTTGCAACTGCTGCTGCAGATGCTGACGTTCAAGCTGCTGCATATCTTCCTGCGCCTTGCTGATAATCTGCTCTTTTTCGGCACGCAGCCGCCGCTGTATAATCTTAACGGTGACAAACACTGCCAAGAACAATATCACCACATAAAAGGCGTATGCCCAGAATGTTCGGTACCACGGCGGAAGTATCACAAACTCAAAGCTCTCCTCGCCGGCAATTCTGCCGTCGGGTTCGGTCTTCATCACATAGAATACATACGAACCCTCGCGCAGCGAAGTAAACTCCTTTACAAAAGTGGTGGCGGGCGGACTCAGCGGTGCGCTGCCCAGGCGGTAGCGGTACATTGCCTGACTGTTGCGGTCCACAAAGTTGAACTTGATACTTGCCTGGTTGTAAGGTATTTTGGGAATGAACTTGCGTCCAGCCACATTGCTCTGCCAGATGATAGAGCCGTCGGCAAGCGACACGTTGTTGATGATAGAGCCGGTCTGGTCGCGATAATCGGCGCAACTGGCGGCGCATGCTATGGAGAATCCGTTGAAGTTGGGCACAAGCAGCAGCGAGTCGTTGATAAAGAACGGGCTGCACGCCTTGGTGGAGGGATAGATGATGTTGGCGTCGAAATAAAAGACATTGCTGCGTCCGCCAAACATCAGCTGCAGACTGTTTTGTGATAGTCCCGCCCACGATTTTTCACGGCTTGACACCGCCGCAAATCCGTCTTTGGCATTGAGCATACCAATATTTTCGGTAGGTTCAAAACGCTGTGTGGCAGCATTATACACCACCGACCCTTTTTGCGACACGGCATACACGTTGCCAGCAAAGCACTCCATACGCAGGTTCTTGTCGGCAGGCAGTCCCAACGACGGGTCAAAGTTCATCACGCTGTCAATCCTGTCGCTCAAATGATTGTAAACGCCACGGAACACCACCTCGGTGCTGTTGCTGTGCAGCCAAACATAGTGTCCGTCGAAAGCCATATCGGCAAACGATCCGCTCACATTCTGCTGAAAAAATAGATATTCGTTGCCACGTTTCTTGATGGCGTAAAGTTCAGAGTATGTGCCGGTAAGCACCACAGAGTCTGACACCTGCACAATACCCCAGAATCCACGTATGCCGCTGATGTTTTTGGCTTTGCCGTTTTCGAGCGAGAAAAGTCCCTTGTCGTGCAGGCAGAAGAGCTGTCCGAAAGCGTTGTAAAACTTCCACGCCTGACCTGTGAGACCGTCAACAGTCTGCAACGGAGCATTGCTGAGCGGCATTTGCGTATAAAAGACTCCTCGGTTGGTGGCAAGGTAAAGGGTGTTTTCTCTAATAGCGGCGTCGTAGCCCGCACCTTCGAGACCAGGAGGCGAAAAGCTTTTCAATCCCGAATGGAGCATAATCTCGTCGATAGAGTTGTCGAGTCCCGCCCAAAGGGTCTTGCCGTTTTGATACGAGAGCGAAATCACAGTGTTGTTGCCCAGTCCTTCGGTTTCGGAGATGATCTCGGCAGAACGGTCGGTTTTGGATATTACTGCAATTCCGCCCTTCACCGTGCCTATGGCAAGCTCGTCGCCATTGTCGGCAACGCAAAATACGCCAGATTTTTTCAAAAACCTGTCGGCATCGGTCTCAAATGGTTCGCAGTTTTTGCCGTCGCAGAAAAAGATGCCGCTGTCTTCGCTCACAGCCAGCACTCCGCCGTTGTAAGAGGCAAATCCGTGTATGTTTTTGCCCGTAAGCGGCTCTATGTTCTGAAAATCCTTAAGGGTGTTGCCGTGGATATACTTGATGCCGTTGGCAGAGATATAAAGCACTCCGTCAACCACCGACGCCGCCTCGATATGCGCGTGAGGGTCGTAGGTTTCGGTAGAGTGTCCGTTGTATTTGAACACAAAGTTGTCGGAAACGAAATATACATTCTGGTCGATGCCGTAGGTGTGCCACACATTGCCGAAGGTGTTGCGTATGCCGTCGGCGAGCGAATCGCTAAGGCTGGTGTAACTCATTGCGCCATTGGCTTGAATGTCGAAAAAGCCGAACTCGTTGATGCCGCCGATAAATATCCTGCCATTTTTTGAGGGAGCATACACGCTGCGCACTTCGGTCTTGTACACCTGCGGAGTAACCACGCCGTTGCGGTAGAGCAGCATACTTTCGCCGTTGGCAAAAAACACAAAGCCGTTTTCACCGGCGTAGATGTCCCAGGTTTGTCCCGAGATGCCGCTGTTGCGTCCATAATGACGTATAAAGCTGTGTATCTGCGCCGAGGCAAGCAAAGGCAGCAACAGCAACGCCACCATCAAAAATGATTTAAAAAAAATGGTATGTACTTGCCAATAGCGCATTGTGTTTGGGTTCTATGTCAATTTAGTTTTGCCAAATATACAAAAAAACTGCAAACTACAACATCAACCTCCACAATTTTTACACATTTTTAAATGTGGTAATGAATACAAAATTCTATTGTACAATTCTTTAGCCTTAGAAGAATGAATAATATCGTGCAATGACGCTTGATGCAAATTGCCAAGAATAAACTGCGTTTCTTTGTCGTAACAGCAAGGCAAAACGTTTAATTCTGAGGTTATTACCACAGATTGAAAAATCCGTCGGCAGAATTTGACCTTGTGTTTCAATTCGTTATCCCTGGTGTAACGCGAAAGGCGTTGGTTCGTTGGCAGAAACTTTTCAAATCCTTCGTCGGTTTCTATCTGCATTGTCTTTACGCAAAACTTATCAGCCCCGCACTCTATGGCAATACGCTTGATTTCTTTTAAATGGTTTTCGGTAATCTTGGATGCGAGGCACTGAACCTCGATAACTGGATTTTTTCTTCTTAGACGGCGTTTTGCATTGGCTATCAGCGTTATGGCATTCTTAGCAGCGGCGAAACTTCCTCCCGAACGGTAGGCTGAATACGAGTCCTGGCTGTAGCCGTCGAGTGGGATTATAATCTTGTCCAAACCCGCAAGCACAGTGTTTTCTGCGTTGTCATTATTAATAAGGTGTCCGTTCGACGATGTCACGGTAAAGATGTTGCTGCTGTGCGCAATTTCTATCAGCCTTGTAAACTGCGGATTACTGTACGGTTCGCCCTGGAAGTAGAGAAAAAGATTGAGCGCCGTATGCCTTATTTGATTTATTGCCAAGGTAAAATCTTCCTCAGAGATAAAATGCGGCTTGCGTTTCGACAAGCCAAGGCCGGTAAAGCACTCTCGACAACGGAGGTTGCACACATTAGATGGTTCAATAGAAAACGACCACGGACTGCCCCACATTGTCAACCGATTAAAAATATACGACCAACCAATTGATAATTGGCGCATTACCAAGTGGAGGAGTTTATTTATACTGAGCTTTTTAAAAAACAAATACAGAATAGCCAATGTGAATTAAATAGTCGTATCTTTTATTCTCCACAAATATAGGACTTTATTTTGTATTCTCCAAGAAACACGAATGGTATTCTTATTTGACGCGCGCCCCCGCCGGGCGGCGGAGGCTTTTTTTCTTTAAACAAAAATTGAAGCGAATGGAAACGAATTCAAGCGAATTTGCTTTATTATGCTGTTGATTAAAGGTCAAGAACTTACTCTGGCTCTTGGGCGGTTGATTCGGTTGTGTTTGTGTTGTTGTCTGACATTCGTTTCTTATATTGCTCCACGTAGTCTTTGATTCGGGGGCATTGGGATTCGATTTCTTGTTTGCTGTACACGTCGTAATGGAATATGTAGCCGTAGTCGGTGATTTTGGCGCGGTTCTCGGGAGTGTTGACCTCGGGGGCACAGACGTGCCATTTGGTGTCTAATTTTTCGTTGACGTTGCGGTAGACGAGAAAGGTGTCGGGGATTGTGGAATAACCTTTTACGCTGTATTTAACATTCTGATATTTACCACAAACATCGTTGAAACAAAGCATAATTGTGCTATCTTGGTTGTCCACCATACCGCAGACTGCGTTGTGAATCACATTAAAACCCACTTTGTAATAAACCAAGTCGGTTTTGCGTAGCGAATAGTCGTGATAATTATAAAAATTCTCACCCTCATAAAATCCAAAGTCGTGGATTTGGCTTCTAATGCTGTCAGGTTCGGTGATAGAAAGAAGTGTGTCGGCGAGAGAGCACTCCAAACTAAACTGCATATATACTGTGCTACCCACCTTCCCTAAACTTGAATTAATAACAACAGAAGTGTCGTTGTATAGTCCTAAACCTTTGAGCCAAACTTTTTGCGACTTAAAATGATGTGAGGTGTGGTCTTGTTTCTTAATTACTTGTGTAGGGATTATCATTGATGGGCGTTCTTTGATTAAGTTTGAATCCACTCTTGTAAAACATATCGTTAAAACAATTAAATGAGGTATAAAACAAAAAAAGGCATTCACCAAAAACATTTCTTTTGAAAAAAAGAAAATCAAAATAAGAGGGAAAAACCTCATAAAAATATCTGCAATGAAATTATAGATTCGTATAGAAGTGACACTTAAATTGGCACACCTCACATCATAAATAAACAAGAAAAAAACGCTCATTATGAGTATATAGATAGTCAAATATATCAATCTTTGTTTCATTACTTAATATTTTGAAGTTCAATTCCATATTTTTTTAACTATCCTCTTCTTAAATCTGGATTTTTGACTATATCACCCACAACACCCAAAGCAAACACACTCCATTCAATTCCATTTTGCGGTATCAAGCATACGGCAAAGTTCTTAATATCACCACCGATTCCTTTGACATCTTCTATAACTTTAACATAGGCAGGAAGATTATCTTTGGTTTTGAGGGTTAGTAATATGGTTAGTTTGTGTGTCAAATGATGATCATAACTTTTCGATTTCGGAGATGGGGAGTTGAGTGTATTTAGAAATTACATCAAGGGGCAAACCATCGGCTTTCATACGCTTGGCGGTGTCAAGTTTTTCGGATTGTGCGCCTTGGGCTTTTCCTTCGGCAATGCCTTCCGCACGGCCTTTTTCTTCGGCTTGTCCTACTAATTCTTTCGCTTGTTTGATGATTTTAGCATGATCGTCTTGTAGGGCTTTTTCTACGCGAACGCCATCCCAAAAACGTTCGTAGGCTTCTAATTGACCTTCGTCGAAGGCTGAGATTTCTACAAGTTCAAGGGCTTGGTTAATGTCTTTGTCGGCAAGAAGTTCGGGGTCAACTTCGGTTACTTGTTCATCTATTTCGGTGAGGAAACGCAGCCAAAGTGCAAGCATCTTTTTGTCGGAAAAGTTCTGCGGCTTAAATTTGGGCAATTCCACAAAAACAAGATGAAGCCCGTCGATTATGCGGTCGGAGTGTTTTTCGTGAACAAGGCGATAGTAGTGATATGCATCGTCGATGTCTTTTTCAAACACTTCGTTGACAAGGTTGAGCGAATAAACAGGTTGAAGGAGTTCGTATTTTTTGCCTTTTTTCAACTGTCCAACGTATGCTTTGGAGGCGTTGAAGAGTACACGTTGCTTGAATTCTTCTGACCAAACGGTTTGCATCTCCACAAGAAACATGCGACCTTTGGCATCGGTGCAACGGACGTCTACTATGCTGTACTTACGCAACGGATTGTCGGGCATCATTTCGGGTGTAAGATAAGATACAGATGTTATCTTCTCGTCGTCTTTGAGCGGCAAAAGAGCATTGAGGAAACTTATTGTAAGTTCCGGATACTCTCCAAACACCTTTTTAAAGGTTAAATCTGCTTTCGGGTCTAAGTACTTGGGCATAGTGTTGCGTTTTTTATTCCACCGCAAATATAGTATTCTTTTTTGTATTCTCCAAAAATTAATTAACTACGGCGATTTGCCGTCACCGCCAAGGCGGTTGGGGATTTTTTAAACAAAAATTTAAGCGAATGAAAATGAATGAAAGCGAATTTTTATTATTCTGTTTGTCAAGGTTTTGTTGATATCCAACAAAGGGGTTGAAAACATTGGTTATATTGTAGGTATGTTGTTTTTTAAGTCAAGAACTTAATCAGGTTCTTGGGCTGTTGATTCGGTTGTGGTTGTGTTGTTGGTTGACATTCGTTTCTTATATTGCTCCACGTATTCTTTTACAATTGGAAATTGTTCTTCGACTTCTGTTTTTGGATAAATCTTATAACCAAAAATAAATCCGTAATCAGTTATCTTATTGAAATTAGACGAATTGTTAAGTATTGAATCACACGGTTTAAAGATAGAGTCAAGTTTCAAGTTTTTATACACCAAAACAGAATCACCGTCAAGTACGGTTTTCTTTACAACATCTATTCCATATTGGTCGGGGTCGGTCATACAATAATAATCATACTCATTGTCGCCAATTTCAAGAATAGGACGTATATAATTATCATTGTTGTTGTCCTTTTTGGCATATAACTCGGTCAACGATGTATCTGAAAGTGCAGTTTTCAAAATAAGAGAATCCCCAATTTTGTAATCGAATTCTTCGAAGAGCGCTGGATGATATTTATAAGTAAACACATCCGATCTTCCTCTAACCCAAGAAGTATTAACACATTCTGTAAAGGATCGTTTTCCAAATAATGATTCGCATACTATTGTTAAATAACAATAGTATTTTCCTGAGGCTTCTGCTTGCATATCTTGTACTACAGCAACATAATAAACAGAACCCTTCTGATATGAATGCTTTTCATACATTGAATGTACATTCATAGTTACAAAGAATAGTCCAAAAATGTTGAACAAAAATAACAAAATATGCCAAGAACTTTTATCTGCATCAGGAATAACAAAAGACATTGCATAGCCTAAGAAACCTGGTATTATGAAAGCAATAGGCACTAATATGAAAAGATGGACAGGCGTGATTGTCAACTGATTGAAGTAGTGTAAATAATAAAAAATATAAAAACACACTAATAGTACCAATATCACAGCCATAATAATGGTGACGGCCATTGCTTTTTTATCAGAAAAAGCCACGGACTTATTCTTCAAAAACCTAAGAATCAAAAACACAAACAGAA
>JAGCNK010000055.1 GCA_017645985.1 Bacteroidales bacterium
CGCGGCATCAAAATCAACGAGACATACCTTACAGCCGACCGCATTGAGCTCAACTTTGAGATGCCGCTGGCCGAAATAGTGTTCGACTTTTACGACAAACTCAAAAGCATATCCAAGGGTTACGCATCGTTCGACTACCACCCGATCGACTACCGCGAGTCCAAGCTGATCAAGTTGGACATCCTGCTCAACGGCGAACCTGTGGACGCTATGAGCAGCCTCATCCACGAGAGCAACGCCTACGAGTTTGGCAAAAACATCTGCGAGAAACTCAAAGACCTGATACCACGGCATCAGTTCGACATAGCCATCCAGGCCGCCATCGGCACCAAAATCATATCGCGAAGCACCATCAAAGCCTTCCGCAAGGACGTTACCGCCAAATGCTACGGCGGCGACATCTCGCGTAAGCGCAAACTTCTCGACAAGCAGAAAAAAGGTAAGAAGCGTATGAAACAGGTTGGCGATGTGGAAGTTCCGCAAAAGGCTTTCCTTGCGGTACTGAAAATCGGCTAATACCATCCACAACAATTTGTAACGCATATAATTCACAAAAGTAAATATAATTTATTTTTGTAAACTATTATTGTCAGAATTAACTGCATACACGCAGCAATCAATCAGTGCGTTACAAATTTTGGAAACCGACGCCGAAACAAAATCAAAAATTTTTATATAGACTGAATTTATTTTATTGAACAAATTATTAAGTTTTTGGTAAAATAAAAAAGGTTTTCTTAAAATTAAACCGTAGAAACAATAATAGGATAAAATATAAATCTTAAAACAATAATAATTGAATATAATAATCTCTCCATTCAGATTAAATTAAGTAAAAAAAAAACGGCAATAAGAAAAATTTAATTTGCGGGTTAAAAATATATCTCTACATTTGTATCGTAAAAAAATAAAAAAATGACCACACAACTCACATACAATTATTCGTCGGCAGAAATAACATCGCGCTGCCGTCAGATCATACAGCTCGTTAACAACGACATGAAATTGTTTGCTAAGTTCGGCGTAACCGAAAAAGAACTCGACACACTTAAAAAGAAAATCACTGACTACGAGAACTTTCCCGAGGACAAAATCTTCGCCGAAAAAGTGAGCGCAAAAACCAAAGTAAAAACAGAGAAAGAAGAGGTGCTCCGCACCGAAATCCGCAATTTTCTGCTTCACATATCTATTGTGATAATAGGCAAGCAGGAGATGAAAAAATATTTCAAAAGCCAGAAAATCACCGGCATACCCACAACCGCGCTCATCGAGTTCGGCGAAAAGGTTGTTACCGTGTCGAAAAAATTCAAATCAAAACTCTTGAACGTTGGTCTCAAAGAGGAGGACTTCGACAGCCTCAAAAACAACATCAAGCAAGCCAAGACTGCAGTTAAGGAACTGGAGGCTGTACGCGCTGAACGTGTGAAAAACACAGCCCGCCGCCACGAACTGGGCAAGCAGCTTTACGAAAAACTCGTGAAATTCAGCTCGCTCGGCAAAAACATCTGGAAAGGCAAAAACGAGGAGAACTACAAACGTTACCTGCTATACGCCGAGTATTACCAGAAGGTGAAAGACAAACGCGAGCAATATCTCAAAGATAAAAAAGAAAAAGAGTCTAACAATTTAAAAGACAGAGACTAATATTTGTTTGCGAAGTTTTTTTGATAAAAAACGACAAAAAAATTTGCAGCATTAAAAAATTACCGCTACTTTTGCACCGCAAAAAGCGAGGTACCATAGCTCAGTCGGTAGAGCAAAGGACTGAAAATCCTTGTGTCCCTGGTTCGATTCCCGGTGGTACCACAAAAAAATTTAATAGTAGTCATAGTGTAAAGAGGTACCATAGCTCAGTCGGTAGAGCAAAGGACTGAAAATCCTTGTGTCCCTGGTTCGATTCCCGGTGGTACCACGCTTAGAAAACCAAAGCAACAGAGCTTTGGTTTTTTTGTTTTTACACCGCACCGTTTTCTTTTTCACCCGAAAAACATAGTCGAAAAAAAAAGCTCCACAGACAAAAGTCCGGGAGCTTGTAGACCTATGGGGATTCGAACCTCAACTAACAGAACCAAAATCTGCTGTGCTACCATTACACCATAGGTCTGTACCAACTGCCAAATAGCTTACGCATTTGACGGCGCAAAGATAGATATTATTTTATTATTTCAAAAATATTTCTGAACTTTTTTATTAGCGCTGCAAAAATTTTTTTGCTATTTTTGCTTCAATTTAAACACCCAAAAAACATTCAAGATGATTAGAAAACTATCGTTGACCATATTTGCAGCCATTTGTCTGATGTTTACCGCTTCAGTAAGCGGGGCGCAGTCGATAAAAGAAATCATAGCCGATTACAACTCCCGGTGCCCGTTTACCAAAGGTGCGACAGAGTTCAGATCTTTTTCCGCCGACCAATCAAAAAAAGTAATTGAAATTGTCATTCACGAAAAAAACGAAGCTATTAACCTCATAAACAAAGATAAAGAAAAGAGCAAACAACTATTCATAAATTCTATGGCTTACAACTTGATGTTCGTGAACATAGTCACCCCAATGGTTTACGAAGGTTACAGCCTGAAATTGCGTTTTGTAGGCGACGACGCCAAGCACTCCTGCAACATGGTAGTCACAAGCCAGGAGGTAGAGAAGAGTTTTCCCCTGGAACCCGAATACTACGACAACGACCCGCTGGATGTGGCTGTGGAAAAGTTGAAACCATCTATTCCCATATCCCATTATGATTTCTCGGTGGAAGATGTTTCGCTCAACAATCAAACCGTTGAATTCAAAATCAAGCTGCCCAAGGAGCTGCATAACCAAACGTTAGAAGAAGTTTGTAGCGCATTCATATACTTCGAACTTAAAAAAAACGCATGCAATTACGAACAAAAAAACGTAATAAACAGAATCATTGCCAACAATGCCAACGCCCAATACTATTTTTTAGACCGCGACAACGACATTGTAGCAGAGATGCATCTGACAGCCAGTGATCTCAAAAGAATAATGACCGAGAACGGCGACGAAGAAAACGAGATAATAAAGAAATACCACGATTTTTTCATAAGCGACAAAATGAAAGCCGAAGGACTGGACATCTGGACTGAAAACAACCACTTGTACTTTCAAATGCAGGCAGAATTTGAATTACCCCAATGGAGCAACAATATGCACATATACCTACCGCCCAGATATGTGGAGCAGTTTGTTGACAAGATTAAAAACATTTCTATAATTATAGCAATAGTGATATCAAGCAACAAGGATTTAATTTTGAAATTGAAAGACAAGACTACAGGAAACGCTGTCTATTTGCATCTCAAAAACATCCTGATAGTAAAAGCATATCAAAAAGACCTAGAGTAAACAAGCAAACATTCAACAAGGAGTTGATGCGCAGCAAAAATAATTTTTAATTATTAAATAATAGTTTTATTTTTGCCGCAATATTACAAATAGTGATGAAACAATTTAAACAATACAACAAGATTGCAGGCTGGGTGGCGTTCACAATTGCGGCGTACACCTACCTGATGACCATAGAGCCGACAGCAAGTTTTTGGGACTGCGGCGAATTTATAGCCACAGCAGTGAAATTAGAGGTGGGACACCCCCCGGGAGCACC
>JAGCNK010000056.1 GCA_017645985.1 Bacteroidales bacterium
AGATTGCAGTTTCGGCAGAAAGAATCAACGAGGCAGAAACCCAAAAATCGGCATACGAGGCACAGAAACTCGCCGAAATGGCGCGTGCCGACCGTGAAAAAGCCACCAAAACTGCCGACATCATTATCCCTGCTGAAATTGAACGTCAACGCATTGAAATTGAGGCAGAAGCCGAGGCTGAACGTATTCGCCGCGTAGCAAAAGGTAACGCTGATTCTATCTACTACGAGATGGAGGCAAAGGCAAAAGGTGTTATGGAGATACTCGCAAAACAGGCCGAAGGTTTCAACGCAATGGTAAAGGCAGCCGGCGACAACCCCGACGACGCTGTAAAGATGATGATTGCCGACAAGCTCGTGGAGATTGTAAAACTCCAGACAGAGGCTGTAAAGAATATCAAAATCGACAAGGTTACTGTTTGGGACAGCCTTTCAAACGGCAAATCAAGCACAGCCAACTTTATGTCGGGCATGTTGGGCGCACTTCCTCCCATCAACGACATTTTCAAATCGGCTGGTCTGGAACTTCCCAGCTACCTCAAAGGCAAAGACATCGCAGAAAAAGCAGAAGAACCTGCAAAATCTGAAGCCGAAACCGTAGCAGAACCCGAACACACCGAAGAGGTTAAGGGTTAACACATTACATACCATTATCCGTAGAGACGCGTCATGGCACGTCTCTACATTTTTATAATTTATAAATGAACCTAATTACAGTATTAGGCCCCACTGCGGGCGGCAAGACTTCTTTTGCGGCACACCTGGCAGCTGCGCTCAACACCGAAATCGTAAGCGCAGATTCGCGTCAGATATATCGTGGAATGGATCTCGGTTCGGGAAAAGACATCGACGACTACACAGTAGACGGCGTAAACATTCCCTACCACCTTATCGACATTCTGCCTGCCGGCGACAAATACAACGTTTTCCGCTATCAGAAAGACTTTTTTGACGTGTACCAGAAGATTACCGCCACTGGCAAAACCCCGATACTGTGCGGCGGCACGGGTCTGTACTTGGAATCTGTGGTAAAGAACTACCAACTTGTGGACGTGCCGGCAAATCACGAACTGCGCCAAAACCTTGAGCAGTACTCTCTTGCCGAACTCAAAGAGATGCTCGCCAAAATGAAGACCCTCCACAACGATACCGACACCGACACCAAGAAACGTGCAATCCGTGCGATAGAAATCGAGACCTTCATCAAGGAGAATCCCAAAATAGTGCCCACATATCCCAAAATCGACAGCCTGGTGTTCGGCATCAAAAACCCCCGCGACATAGAACGCGAAAAAATCAAAATCCGCCTCCAACAACGCCTCGACGAAGGAATGACCGACGAAATCAAACGTCTGATTGATTCGGGTATTCCAGCCGAAGACCTTATCTATTATGGTCTCGAATACAAATACGTAACTCTCTATGTGATAGGGCAAATAACCTACGAAGAAATGTTTGAGCAGCTATACATAGCCATCTGCCAGTTTGCCAAACGTCAGATGACGTGGTTCAGACGTATGGAACGTACGGGAGTGTATATCAATTGGATAGACGCACGTTTGCCGATGGAGCATAAAGTGGCGTTCGCACTGGAAACTATCGAAAGGAACAAAAAGGTCAGCGCTGCGAAAATTCACAGCCGCAGTACAGCTGATTATAAAATCCGTTCTCTTTTAGCAGTTCGTTTCTACGCTGTTGCTATCCGCCCTTGCGCCAGTTGCGGGCAAGGTAGGCCACATTCTCCTTGCCTTCCACAGCCAGATTTCCGGCGGTATCAATCTGTTCGAGACTCTTCCAACGCGACGAGGAAAGCGACGACGCAATGGTGTCAAAACCCATCTTCTCGGCAGTTTCGGCGGTCTTTTTCATACGAAGCTTGAAACATTCAAGACATCGGCTGCCACGCTCGGGCTGGTCCTCAAGTCCCTTGATATGCGATAGTCATTCCGAATGGTTGTATTCTCCCTCTATAAAACTGATATTCAACTTTTTGCAATAACGTTCAATCTCGTTTCGGCGAATTTCGTATTCCGATTCGGGATAGATATTGGGATTATAATAAAAAATCGACGGCTGTATATTGTTGTTAATCAGCCATTCCAAAATAGGTGCGGAACACGGAGCGCAACATGCGTGAAGAAGAATTTTCATCTCGGTACAAATTTTTGCGCAAAAATATCTATTTTTGGGCAAAAATAAAATCCAATTATGAGGAAAAATTATCCAAAAATATTGCTAATAATTTTAGTGTCAGTCCTTTGCTGTTGCGAAGAAAAATTTGAGTTCAACACTGGCGCAATACTCCACTTTTCGTGCGACACGCTCAAATTCGACACCATCTTCACGGGCGAAAAGAGCAGCGTGCATTATCTCAAAATACTCAACAAATCGGGCAAAAACCTAAATATCAATACTATACAATTAGAAAACAACGACGACCAATTTCAACTCAACATCAACGGACAACAGACCAACTCGGCAAACAATATCGAACTACGCAAAGGCGACAGCATTTTTATTTTTGCGCAAGCCCTGCTCAAAAACCAAGCAGAAAACTGCCTGCGAACAAACTCCATTTTAGTAAACACAGGCGGTGAAAATCAGCGAGTTATCATCACAGCATACGGCATAAATGTTACAAAGCTCAACGGCACAATCAATTCCGACACCACTCTCCCAGCCCATACTGCCTACATCTCGGACCAAGGAATCACCGTTACGAAAAACGCCAAACTCACAATAGAAGAGGGAGTTGCGATATATTTCAACAAAAACTGCGGACTTAATGTTCTCGGCAGCCTCTCCATCGAAGGAGAACTGCAAAACCCTGTGTCACTGCAAGGTATACGCCCCGAGGAGGAATACAAATCTGTGGCGGGGCAATGGAGCGGAATTTCCATAGGCGAATCGTCAACCGACATCGCAATCAACTATGCCACAATCAAAAACGCCCAAAGCGGAATCGCCTGCCAGGAAAGAAAAAATTACGAAGGAAATATTAGAATCGGCAACTCCAAAATACAAAACCACCTGTTCACAGGTGTCAAAATCGCAAATATGGACGCATTTGTATACAACACATTGATAAGCAATTGCGGCAATGCGTGTATAGATATTGACAAAAGTGGAAACTACACCATAATGCACTGTACATTAGCTAATTATTGGAGCTCAGGATACCGCAGCACGCCCGCCTTCGTCTGCCACGACAAAAACTCAAACACTGAATTCAACGCATTGGTTATCAACTCTATAATATATGGCGACCATCAATCCAAAATAGAATGTGATTTTCCCGACAATGAAAGTTCGAGCCTTATTTTCCAAAACTGCCTGATTAAAAACAACATAACAGAACACCAAATATTCTCCGACTGCAAGTTCAACCTTGACCCGATGTTTCAAGACATCCCCAACAGCGATTACCGCATACAAGCCGAATCGCCAGCCAAGGATATGGGAAACTTCGGATTATTAATGCTTTACAGCGAATTGGAAACTGACATTTCGGGCAATTCGCGAACCGAAGACGGTAATCCCGACGCAGGTTTTGCCGAATACAAAGAGTAAAACCCGAAAAAACGATTGGCACAATAGTTGATTTTCAACTATCAGGAATAGTTAGGTTGGTTTATTTGGTGTCGCTGTCAGTTTTTTGCTGTGGCGACACTTTTTTTTTGTATATTTGCCGCTGAAATAATCTTAATTCAAAAACGATTTATGAAAAAGTTATTCATAATACTTTTAACACTCTGTATTTCGGCACTTTTAACAGGCTGCCGCACTATGGGTAAGAAAGGCAAGGACACCGAACGCCACATATCGGCAATAGCAGCGGGCACCACTCAGCTGGCTCAGATCTACAATCCGGCAAGCACCACAATCCACCCGAAAGTGTTCGTCAAAAAAAACGACACCACCAACATCGACCTCTACGTTATCATCAACGACTCTGAACTGCTCTTCTCCAAAGCCGCTGGAAACCAGTCGACAGGCAAGGTAAAAGTGTTTTACAAGATAATGGAAACCTTTGAAAACAGCCAGACCATCGACACCAGTATGAAAATCATCTCCATAGCCAAGACTCCCACGCCAAAGACCTTTGCTATAAAAATGAAGCTCAAACACGTTGACCTACAGAAATTTGTAGTTCAGACCACAGTCACCGATATGATTCGCGGCAGAATGAACATCTGTTTCAACGAGGTAGACAAGCTCGACTCCACCGGCATCGACAACTATTCAGTAACCTACGTAGCCGACGGTCAGCCGTTTCAAAAAACATACGCCGACGAAGGCACAGTGCTGGCAATACGCTACAACAACACTCCCGGTCTACACCTTATATATAATGCCGTACTGCCGGTAGACAACACCATACCGCAGTCGCCATACGCCACACAGAGCGATTTCAACGACAGCATCATCCACATCGACGCACAGGAGAGTCCGGTGCAGTTCATCCTCAACATTGACAAGCCCGGAATCTACTACACATCGTCCGACTCCACATTCAAGAGCGGATTTTCGATTCCCTGCTTTGGCAACGACCATCCGAGCGTAACCACTCCCGAGGATATGATCAAACCCATCAAATACCTGTGCACCAACGAAGAATACGACGCGATAACCGCCAAGGAATCCAAAAAACTCGCCGTCGACGACTTCTGGTACTCCTGCACCAAAGACATCAAAAAAGCCAAAGAACTGATACGGGTATTCTACACTCGCGCCGTGTTTGCCAACATTTATTTTACAAGCCACCGCCAGGGAATGCTCACCGACCGTGGAATGGTGTACATTGTGATGGGTCCTCCGCACATGATGGCAATCACAAGCAAGGCTGAAATATGGACATACATCGACCGCAAGGAAGACCGCCGTGTGAAATTCGTATTCCGCAAACGTCAAACCACCCTCACCACGCCCGACTACAGGCTCTACCGCAGCACCGAGTTCAAACCGTACTGGGACAAGGCGGTGGACACTTGGCGAAAAGGTAACATTTACACTTTCTAAATTTAACAA
>JAGCNK010000057.1 GCA_017645985.1 Bacteroidales bacterium
GCAAAGGCAAAGTAGTTCTCGACCGTCACGACCCTTTTGACATCTACGAGCAGTGCGAAGAGCACAGCCGCCTCTGCGCCGCTGTATAAACGCGATTTACACTAACACTGATAATCCGCCAAACTCGAAAATTTTTGTTGAGTTTGGCGGATTATTATTTTCTATTTCACCGTCTTTTTTCCCCTCCGATTCCGTTGTTTATTCCAAAATATCCTTATTTTTGCCCAATGAAATTTAGAGAGATTATTTCTACTTTTGAACTTGAATTATAACCTTGTCGGCTTACAAATACTGAGATATGACTTTTAAGCGTATATGTTTGATAATCAACGTTGTGTTGGCTATTGCAGTTCCGCATTCCGTGTCGGCACAAGGTTCGGTCAGCGACTTTGCCGATCCCGCCCAACCGCTTATCGACAGCATTCTCAGCCTTATCACGCCCGACATTCCCGACAACGAAAAGGCCCAGCAGTACTATAAGATTGCCGAAATCACCAACAATATCGACACCCGCCAAAGATACGCACAGATGTCGCTCGACCACTGCGGCAAATCAGACACCCACCTGATTCTCCAAAACGCGCAGATTATTTCGTACTGCTACTATGTAAACGGCCAGTACAACCTTCTCAAGCCGTTTTTGCAAGAGAACATCGACCTTGCCATCAAATGCGGCGAACTGTTCCAACTGCAAAAGCTGTACAGGATTAAGGCGATGTACTACGAACAGGTGAATAACAACGACAGCATTTTCTTCTACCTTCACAAGGCGCTGGAAATCTGCATTGCCGACCAGGACTCCGCCAACCTTGCCGGATGCTACCAGGAACTCGGTCTCAAATACATCAACCGCAAGTTTTTCAAGGAGGCGGAAATCAACTACCGCAAGGGTATGGAGATCGACTCCATCATTGGCAACGTAGCCGAATACGCTATCATCTGCCACCGTATGGGCGAGCTCTACTACGTGCAGGACAACAAAGACTACTACACCGCCAAGAAGTACCTGACCAAGTCGGCGAGGATTTTCGACACTATCTCCTCACGCAGCATCCGCCACATAATATCCAAATACCTGGCTTACAACTCCCTTGCCGACGTGTACATCCACCTTGCCGAAAACACCGGCAACCACGACTACGCCGACAGCTGCTACTACTACAACAGCCAGGCGCTCAACTATTTCCTGAGTTCGGGCTACAGCTACTACTACTGCTACCTGTCGATGACCCACGTGGAATACCTAAAATTCTACAAGAAATACCAGGAGGCGTTGGAGTTTATGCTCGAGCTGGAAAAATCTATCGACAAGACCAACATCGACCTGCTCAACACCTACTATTTCAAGCTCCGCAACCTCTACTACGAACTCGGCGACTACAAAAAGGCTTACGACTGTTTTGAAAAGAACTACGCCACCAGCACCGCCCTCACCAACGACAGCGCTATGAACAAGGTGGCAGACGCCAAGGCTGAGCAGGCTGTGATGATTGAAAAAATAGAGCGCAAAAACGCCGAGCTGGTGCACGCTTCGGAAAAAAGGATGATGCTGACGCTGATTTTCTCGCTCATAGGCGGTCTGGTGCTCACGTCGATGCTCATCTTCTATATCTACCGAAACCTCAAAATCAAAAAGGAAGCAAACCTCGACCTTGCCGAAAAGAACACCACCCTCAACCAGCAGAAGACCGAGATTTCGGCGCAGCGCGACGAGATAGAGCATCAGCGCGACGAGCTTTCGGCACAGCGAAACCGCATCGAAGGCATCAACCGTCAGCTTGTAAGCAGTATCAACTATGCCGAGCGCATCCAACGGGCGGCGGTGACTTCAATCGACGACCTTCACGAGATTTTTCCCGACAGCTTTGTGTTCTACCGTCCGCGCGACATCGTCAGCGGTGACTTTTACCGTGCTGTTAAATGCGGCAGATACCGTGTGATGATAACCGCCGACTGCACAGGTCACGGCATTCCGGGCGCGTTTCTCTCAATGCTCGGAATCTCTGCGCTAAAAGAATTTATGGTGACAGAGCACGATGCCGAAAATCCCGGACTGGTGCTCGACGGCATGCGCGAGTTTATCATCTCCACACTATCGTCGACCAACGGAGGACTCAAAATCGACGACGGAATGGATATGACTATCTGCTGTTTCGACTTTGACAATATGCTGATGCACTACGGAATAGCCAACCAGAAGGCGTACATCGTGCGCCACGGCGAAACCATAAAGCTGTCGGGCGACAATATGCCCGTGGGACGATACCTGCTGGCTCGCGACCATTTCCGTTCGTTTTCAGTACCCATTCAGAAGGGCGACATGGTGTATATGTTTTCCGACGGCATTCCCGACCAGCTTGGCGGTCCAGAAGAAAAGAAGTTCCTCATCCGCAACCTTCTAGCGCTCCTCTCCTCTTTTGCCCAAAGCGACACCGACACGCAGTGCAGCCTCATCGACAAGGCCATAACCGACTGGCGCGGCAACACTCCCCAGGTAGATGACATGACTTTGGTAGGAATTAGGGTGTAATATTACATCTTTTTTGCCAACCGTAGTCCTGTTTTTTTCGTATATTTCTACCGACAATCTATCTGGCTCAAAAAATGACGAGTGTACTATATATAATTTCCACAATACCTTATCATCTGAGGAGTGTCTTAACGATGATGCTCGTAATACTGCCGTTGTGCCTGTCGGCTCAGGACGACGAGGAGTTTGACGACCCTGCCCAGCAAGAGATCGACAGTATGCTGGCTATGATAAGACCCGACTCGCACGATTCGCTCAAAGCACGCATTTACAAGGAGATAGCATACATCACCAGCAGCGTGGACACCACCATAAAATATGCCGAGCAGTCGCTCAAATTCTGCCACGACGACGATGTGGAATATATGGCGCACAACTACGGCTTTCTGGGATGGGCTTACCACAAGTGCAGCGAAGACCGACGTGCGCTCGGCTACGCCCTCAAGAGCGTCGACCTCTACCTGAATTTGCTCGACACTGCGGGAATCGTAAAATCAAACATCCTTGTGGCCGACATTTACGAATACCTCAACGTGGACGACAGCGCGTACCACCATTTTTACAGAGCCCTCGACGTGGCCACCCGCGCCAAAGACACCGCACAGATCACCTACTGCTACAACGTGATGGGCACCGCCACTTACAACAAGTCGTTTAAAAAGGAGGCTGTGGAGATGTTTTTGCAGTCGGCACGTATGGACTCGCTGTCGAGAAACGCCCCGGGTCTATCGCGCGACTACCAGTGGATCGGCGACATATATCTGGAATACTACATTGAACTGCAAAACGACACAAACCTCTATTTAGCAAGCTATTACCTCAAAAAAGCGGACCTTATCAACGACACTCTCCAGAGCGACGACCCTAACGACGTTTTTCGCAAATACGACACATACGCCGACCTTGCCAACGTATTCATCAACCTTGCCGACAGCCGTGGCAACAAGGCTTACGCCGACACCAGCCTCATCTATTATCAAAAGGCGCACAACTTTTTTGTTCAGCAGGGCTACATCAACCACTTTGTGGACATTTCGAATGTGTACGTGCGCTATCTGCTATACTACAAGCGTTACCGCGACGCCGAAAAATACCTGCTGTCGATTCAGGAATACCACACCGCCGAAACTCCCACGGTGTATCTCAAGCAGTATCACGAGTCGCTCCGCAAGGTGTACGAGGAGATGGGACAATGGCAGAAGGCTTATCAGAGCGCACTCGAGGAGTACCGCTACGCAATGCTCGTGACCGACGACAGCACTATGAACGCCATTGCCGGCGCCAAGGCAGAACAGGCTCTGCTGATGGAAAAAATGAAGCACGAACACGAGGAACGGGAGCACAACACCGAAACCAAACGGCTCAACACGCTCATTTTCTCGCTTGTGGCGGGACTCATAATGGTGTCGCTGCTTGTGTTTTACATCCTCAAAATGCTGCAGATCAAAAAGAGGTCAAACGAGGAACTCTCGCGCAAAAACGAGATTCTCAACACGCAGAAGGCTGAAATTGAGGCGCAGCGCGACGAGATTACCAACCAGAAAAACATCATCACCAAGCAGTGGCAAGATGTGGAGCATATCAACCGCAACCTTATCAGCAGCATCCACTACGCACAAAGGATACAGCAGGCGGCAGTGTCGTCCGACAACGATGTCAAGGCAATTTTTCCCAACAGTTTCGTACTCTACCGCCCCCGCGACATAGTTAGCGGCGACTTTTACCGCGCGGTCAAGTGCGGCAAATATTCTGTGATGGTAACAGCCGACTGCACAGGTCACGGCATTCCGGGCGCGTTTCTGTCGATGCTCGGCATCTCGGCGTTCAAGGAGTACATGTCAACCGAACAAGACGCCGCCAATCCTGGCACGGTGCTCGACCGCATGCGCGACTTCATCAAATCCACAATCGTGTCGTCGCAGGGCAGCATCGACATGTACGACGGCATAGATATGACAATCTGCTGTTTTGATTTTGAACGTATGGAACTGCACTACGCCATAGCCAACCAGACCGCCATAATAGTGCGTCAGGGCAAATCAATCAGGCTCTTCGGCGACAATATGCCCGTGGGTCACTACGTAAGGGAAAAGGCGTTTTTCAACACTTTGGTGGTTCATATTGAGCGTGGCGACATGGTGTATATGTTTTCCGACGGCATACAAGACCAGCTCGGCGGCACTTTTCAGATAAGCACCACCCACAAGAAATATCTTCTAAGAACGCTTATTACGTCGCTGACAAAGTTAGCCCCCATCCCCACCGCCGAACAGTGCGACGCCATCGACCAGGCCGTTCTCGTATGGCGAGGCGACACTCCGCAGGTCGACGATATCACCCTGGTAGGTATCAGGGTGTGAGGGTTATAAATTCTCTTTCAATTTGTAGATAATCACTATCGGATTATCCTCCGGGTCAAAGTTTTTGAGCAGCTCGATGTCTTGTGGTGAAAGCAGATCTCGCATACCTTCTAAGTCCACAAATTCAATCTGGTCGGGCGAAATATAAGACCAATATGTGTCTTTCTGACCGCTGCAATTCACTTTGCCACAATGCCAAAGCGTATTAAAAAGAGATGGCAGTCTCGGATGTACCCTCCAAATCTTGCCTGTGTTTTTGTTATAAAACATTGTTTGAATCATAAACCGGCTGCCCCAAATTCTAAAGCTAAGATACGACTCCGATTCGCAGACACTGCCCGAAAACAGATATTTGCCGGGAGATATACTCTCATAAAAAGCTTGAATACCATGTAGATAGGCTTCGCCATTAAATTTCTCGCGGGTGAACACACCTTCGGGGATGTGATATTGATAATCAGACAAATCTATACGGTATTTAACCTTCAAACTTCCGTTTGAAAAGCTGAAAATATCGTTAACGTGTTGTAGCACACAAAGGCAATGGTCATCGTCGTACATTACTAATTCACAAGAAGAATAACAAGAAGGACTGGGAGCCAGACAGTATTCGGCAGTCTGCACCAAATTAGAATCGGCTACAATAAGTTTGGGCATTCTCTCATAATTCTGCATTTCTTCCTGTAAAAACAGATAATTGCTGCCTATTTTTGCCGAGCAAACAGAAATTATGTCTTTGTAAAATGCGTCGCTTAAAAAATCGCCCGAGATAGAATACTTGTTGATTTTATACGCCGCACCGGAATTCACATACAAATAGCCTTGCGATAAAAAGACAGACTGCACATCGGTAAATTCACCCGGGCCGTTGCCTATATAGTATCTTTTCACAAATTTGCCGTTTTTGTCAAACAATATCAAACCCGAACGGCTTTGATAAGTGTCTTCGACAAAAAAATGATTATCGGTAACGATGATATTACTAATATGTCCCACAATGGCATCTGAAGAAAACTCCAAAGGCACCAGGCGGATGCTTTCAATCATATCCTCAAATAGAATTGCCTCATGTTCAAGGGAGGAATCCACATGTAGTACAATAGCATCCTTGTCGTCAATAGACGACGCCACCGGGGCAGGGTTATGTGCAGACTTGATGCCACATCCTACAAACATAACCAACGAGAATAATAATACACTATACTTCATTGTTTTAGTTGTTTAATTGACACAAATTATTCTCTCATTCAGCAGTCAGCCTGTTTTCCTTCATACGCTCAACGTATTGCTGGATGATGGCCTTCATCTGCGACTCCATAAATGGCAGCTGCGGAAAATCGTCTTTGCGGTCTATGAGGTTGTGCTGCAGTGTGATATCTTTCCTGTAGTCGAAAATACCAAAGAGCTTGTCGGCCTTGTACTGAATCATCAATGTGTCGAGATAGTACTGCGACGTGCCGTTCAGATCGTTGAACACATAGTTGACATATCCTGCAGAATCGCTCTTGAATATATCCTTGCCAAATGAGAAAAACGGCTTGTTGTAATTGAGCAGGCTCAGCAGCGAAGGCGTGATGTCCATCTGCTGCATCAGGCGGGTAGAATCCATCTGCGCCGGCAACATTCCGTTAGGTGTATAGAAGAATATCGGAATGAGGAACTTGCCGCATTCGCCCTGATACTGGTCGAGAGCGTTGGGACCCGTATGGTCGGCGGTGAAAACAAAGATGGTGTTTTTGTACCACTCGCTGTCTTTAACACGGTCGAAATAGCGGCGGAGCGAATAGTCGGAATATTCCACTGCCTTGTGCATCGGTATGATGCCCTCCTTGAAACGTTCCTTGTACTGGTCGGGAACAATATAGGGATTGTGGCTCGATGCCGAAAATATTGTCAGGAAAAACGGTTTTCCCTCCTTGGCTATGCGGTCGCAGTTGTCGGCAAAATATTGGAAATAAGGCTCGTCCCAGATAGCCCACGTGCCGTCAAAATCGTCGTCGTTGTTGTATTCGGTCATACCATAATAGTCTTGAAAACCAATGGCGTTGGAGAATCCTTTGAAACCGAGCGTGGTGTTGGGCGCACCGTGAAAGAAGGCGGTGTAGTAGCCCTCTTGTTTGAGCATTTCGGGCAGACCCTGCAACGTGTTGTTGGCGTAGAAATAGTAGCAGTAGGGCTCTTTGTAGCGAGGCACTCCCGCCATTACGCCAGGCATACAGTCTACCGAGCGGATGCCGTTGGCAAACGACCACTCAAAGGCGTAGCTCTGCATAATAAGCGAATCCAAGAATGGCGTATATCCTTTAAAATCAGGAATATCCTTATTAAACAATCCTGTATACTCACGGCTGAAACTCTCCATAAGTATCAGCACAATGTTGTATTTTTTGATTTCGTTGGTAGAATCGGGAACAATTTTGGGCATAAAGAGGCTGTCCAAATCCTTGCTCTCAAAGAAGTTGGGGTTCTTGTAACCGCTCTTGTGCAGTGTGGTTATCAGCGTAAACGGCGTGTTGAGCACAATGGCAGAGTGCGACGGCTTTTTGCAATAGATGTCGGCCACATCCATACGTATGGGGTGCATTTTCAATCCGAAACCTCCGCGTGCACCGCAAACGCCCATATAGATAGCAAGGCACATAAGCAGAAAGTTGGTGATATAAAACGCCTTGCCGCTAAGGAAAAAGTGCGTGGTCTCGCCTTTTTTGATTGGGTTGAAATAGAGCAGCCAAAGAGCCACTACCGAACCGATACCAAACAACCACACGCCCCAATACTCTGTCAACGAGTGCATAAGGATTGTGCCAATGTTGGTTTCGTTGCCAAACTCAGAGAAGAATGTGGATGTGGTGCGTCGTCCGCCAAACTCGTAGTACACCACGTCGGCCACGTTGGCAAGTATGAACGGAATGTTCACCACCAGGTATACTATCTTAACAATCTTCTGATAGCCTGGAGTGCCGCGCTTTTTGATAGGAAGCATCTGCAACAGTATGCAAATCAGGTTGATATAGCACAGTGCGCTGAGGTCGAAACGTGTTCCGCCCATCAAGATTGTAGTAAGTTCGTCGGAGTCAACGTCGGCAAACGCGCTCTTGTACATCAAATAGAAAAAAATACGTGCCGCCATGTACAACACCATGGCTATAAGCATATTTACCGCCATAATCACGGCGGGCTGCATCTTAAAATTTTTCAAAAACTCTCGCATGGTATCAGTCAAAATAATCTTCTTCGTCTTCCTCTACTTTCTTCTCTAAAATGCCGGCGGCAAGGTTGTCGCCTGCTTGGATAATTGTGCACAGGGGACACATCTCGCGCGATGTGTTGAGGCATTTCTTAAGTTCGAGACTCTGGAAAGGCAAGTCCCAGGCGGTCATATGCCAGCGGATGGCCATAATCTCGTAGTCGCTCATATCCAGACCGCAGCGGAGCAGCATTATCACTGATTTTTCGCCGTGACCGAGCGGAAAGTTTGAATAGTCGAGATTGTAGCCGGTGTAGTATTCCACATTGCCGTTTTTGTCTTTGCGGCGGCGTGTGGTCTTTTTGTAAATGTCAGACTTGCAAACATCATGAAGCAACGCAGCAATTTTAATGCTGTCGTCGGGACACTCCTCTTTCAATTCGGGACGAAACTCTGCCATCATATCGCGCACTTTGAGCGAGCAGTAGTAGACGTTGAGCGAGTGTTCAAGCAGTCCGCCGTCGTCGTTCAAATGGTGGCGGCTCGATGCCGGAGCTTCAAAAAAGCCCAGCGAGTCGAGCTCCTCAATCACTTCGTCGATTCCGTCGCGATTGGTGGATTTAAGAAGGTTGATAAACTCGGTTCGTTTTAAATCGTTTTTCATCTATTTTATTGTTTTATTATGTTCAAGTCTTTGAGCTCCTGGCGTGTAACCGAAGGAGGCATCTCGCCGCTAAGCAGTTTTTTGATCACCAGGTGGGCGCAGTTGTAGGCGTCTTCCTGCGATTCAAACACGTGGTTGCCTTCCACCACGGGAATCTGTTTCTGCATAATAAGCTTTTTCTCGTCGGCAAAAATGGCGTAGCCCCATCCGCTGTCTACCTGGACGGTTTCGAGACGAAGTTTCAGTCCTGTGTTGTCGGTGGTGTCCCACTGCGAATAGTCTTTGGGAGGAGTGTTGTTGACGCATCCCGTAAATGCCGCTATCAATAATGCCGATGCTGTAAGTTTAAGTTTCATAATGCGTTAGAATATCTTGCTCAACAGGTACGAACGGTTCGTGGTCCACTGCGAAAGAGGAATCAAAAAGCCGGTGCTTATGTAAAAAAGCACTTTGGGCTGCGCGCCGTAGGGCGTTACAGTCTGCGTGTTGTCAATATTGCCCACTGATATCTGGTAGTCTTTGTTGAGAAAATGCTGCGGCATAACCGAAAAACGCATATTGAACAGCTTGTAGTTGAATCCCGCAAATATCGGGGTGGAAAATGCGTTGTAGGTCTCCTTGTCTTGCTTGTGCTTTACCTTGGTGGAGTTGTTTTTGAGCTTTTCGCTCGTGGTCATTCCGAGGTTGAGGTTAAACTGCGCTCCGAAATAGAAATAACCCTGATTGTTGTAAATCTGGTGACCGAATTTCAAATATACCGGAAAGCCTACGCAGGTGACACGGTTTATCTGTTTGAGTTCAAGCGACTTGTCGGCAGACGAATAGCGCGATGCGGCGGCGTACGACGAATATGTGACGCCGAACACTATGCCCGACTTGTCGTTGTTAAAGTCGTGATGAAACTGCAATCCCAAGTTGAATCCCGGGGCGTATTCCACATTCTTTACAGGATAAACAGGCACTTTGCCATTGTCGGTAGACACCACAAAGTTTTGGAGCGAGTCGGGTGCGCCGGCAAATGTGTGGTTCATTCCGATTTCAAGAGCAAAATAATTGAACTCCCATCTTACCTGCGCCGTTGATATTGCGTATGTGCTTATTAGCAAGATTAATACGATAGTCAGTTTTTTCATTGTCGGATTAGTTAAGGTCTGTATTCCCAAAGGAAGTTATAATATTCAGATTCGCTGTAATCGCCATTGAAGCCGCCACCTAAGTAGCAACGGTCGTTGCCCGAAATGCCGAAACTGTGAGAAACATTCGTGTACGGAAACGGAGCGCAACGTGTCCAGTCGTTGTTGCCCTGGTCGTAACGCCAGAAATCGGAGTACACACCGCTTTGGTTTTCGCCAGTGCCGAAGTAGCCGTAGCCGTTCACAGCCATAGCCGCTCCAAACGCGCGGGCGTCGCCAGGAAATGCCTTTTTCTTTTCCCACATAAAGTAATAAGGAGCTTCATCATCGGTAGAGCCGTCTTTTAATATGCAATGTATCAAATCGTTGTGATAATTGCCATCGTTGTCTTTTCCACCTACGATATATGCGTTGTCGCCAATGAGGAAGGTGGACGCGCCGGTGAGTTCGCCATAGGCAAACGGTTGTGTCATAGTGTAGAAATATCCACGAGTGGGGTTAGGCATATTGTTGTTGTCGCGGTCCATCACAAACACGTAGAAATCGTTGTGACAAGCTCCGCTGGCGTTTTCGCCCAAACCAACGAATCCCAACTCCCCTATCGCAAATGAAACCGTGCCGGTGCGCTCGTTGCCGGTGAAGGCGGGACCTATACGGTCTTTGTAGGAGCTGCGGACTTCTTCCCAACGGTCTTTCTTAGTGAGGTCCAACTCGTAGAAATCGTTTTCGTAACTGTCCTTGCCATTGGAGTTGGAACAGCCGAGACCTACGTAAAGGCATATAACCGGCTCGTTTTTAATGTTGTCGGTATAGTTGAGTATGAATGCCGAAACACCCCAGCGCGCTTTGCCCTTGAAGGTGGGAAGTTTGGAAATAGCCTTGTTTTTGCTGCTGAACATAAACACATCGTTGAAGCATTGTCCGGCGTTGCGTCCCAAACCGAAACAGGTGATTGTGTCGCCGTTGAGAACAGTAGACACTGCGAAACCGTCGGCACGGGGATGGGTGTCGATAGTGGACGCAGGTTTGGAACATTGAAACCACTCGTCGTGTGGCGAGGCGGTTGTGAAAGATGTATACTGCGGATTGTAGCCCACAGTGCCGTTGCTAGTGATCACAAACGAGCGGACATTGTAAGATGTCTCGTACTTTAATCCGCCGATATACGACTCAAAGTCGCTGCCCGAACCTTGAAAATCAAAAAGAGTGCAGTTAGACGAGTCGGGGGCGATTACAGGCGTGCCGTTGGTGCTCCAGCAGTGACCGTACCGAACGATCTCGTATGGAGCGGTATATTCAAAAAAGCCTTTAACAGTGGCGTCGCGGTCCGACACCTCCTGGATAGTATCGCCAAATGCGGCGCTCTCGAGAATGGTTCCCGATGGGGTAACAAACGAGTTTTTCAAAAAAACTCGGTATTCAGAATACAGCGCATCGTCGGCGGTGCATGCGCACATCAATAAGACTGTTGCTGTGAATGCCGTTTTGAGAGTTTTCATTACGCTATTTTAGGTATTATAAATTTTGCCAAAGGTAGAAAAAAAATAGAATATCCAAAAAAAAAATCACGGTGGAAATACTCAAAACTCCTCACCGTGACTTTTTGCTCTCCAACGTGGACTTGAACCACGGACCCTCTGATTAACAGTCAGATGCTCTAACCAACTGAGCTATTGGAGAATTAATCAATAATCTTAATAATCTATGACAATAACATCTTTTATCGCTCTCCAACGTGGACTTGAACCATGGACCCTCTGATTAACAGTCAGATGCTCTAACCAACTGAGCTATTGGAGAAAATTAATTA
>JAGCNK010000058.1 GCA_017645985.1 Bacteroidales bacterium
CTGGAGCAGTAGCGATAAGTTTCTCGGTTTTTGATATATAGTCAGTTACGGCGTACATACATAAGGTGTCGCCGGCGTAGCTTTTGGCATTTCCCGAAATCACAGCGGTCTGAGCTATGGCAAAACTACATATAATAATAGCACAGACAGTAGCAAAAATTTTTTTTACCATTGCCAACAAATTAATTTAAAGAATATTAGCAGCGTTTGCGAAGTACAGCTATCGAACTTTCAAACTCTACCGTGGTGGTGTAATCCAATTTAGCAGCCAGTTTAATAGCGTCTTCGGCGTTAATGGCTACTGCGGCTGTCTTAAGCACAAACTTTGTAATACCTACCTGAATAGTGTCACCATCTTTGAGTTTCATAGGCTTATCACCGAGACGCTCAGAGTTGCCATTAATATATGTGCCATTGAGACTCGGATTGCCTTGAATTTCGGTATTATCAGCTATAATATACTCATATTCAGAGCGTTCGTTCTTTTTAACCACCAATACTGCGTGATTGCGACTTACAAATAAGTCACCCTCAGCATATACGTCGGGCAAATTTTGAGAAGTTTTTCTGCCGATTCTGTTACGACCTTCTTTTAATGCAAAACTCTGAGGCTCTTTGCCTTCGGTATGCAAAATAAGCCATCCTGCTGCGTTATCTTCCATTGCTAAAACGATTTAAAATTATTTGGCAAGTTATAAAAGTTTTTTTGAATAAACAAAATATTTTGCGTAATAAGAAAAAAAATGTAAATTTGTTGCCGAAAAGGTGGTATATCTACCACCTTTTAACCAACATTTACAATATGAAATACTTAACATTAGAAAAATCATTAGAGGCTTGGAACAAACTACAACCTCTTTCAGAAAAAGACATTCAACGGTTAAGCCGCAGATTTACTGTTGATTTCAACTACAACAGCAATCATATAGAAGGCAACACTCTAACTTACGGACAAACAGAACTATTGCTTTTGTTCGGTAAAGTAATTGGTGAGGCTGATGCCAAAGATGTTCACGATATGGCGGCAAGCAACGTAAGCCTTAAAATGATGACCGAGGAAACAACTACACAACAACCTCTTACTCAGAATTTTATACGGACATTACACAAGACATTACTACGCGAAGATTACAAAGTATACAAAAACCTTCCAGGTGGATTACAAACCAGCTACACAGTACACGCCGGGCAATACAAAACACGCCCCAACAGCGTTATTACACGATATGGCGACCGATTTGAATACGCATCGCCCGAAGAAACGCCCGCACTAATGACCGACCTTGTGGATTGGTACAACCAAACGGAAAAAGAAGGAAAACTTTCGCCCGTTGAACTTGCGGCACTATTCCATTACCGCTACATACGCATACACCCTTTTGAAGATGGCAACGGACGTATTGCACGACTTTTGGTAAACTATATCCTTGCTCGACACAATTACCCGATGATTGTGGTCCGCAGCCGTCTCAAACATGAATATTTAGAGGCTCTACACAAAGCCGACCTTATTGTGGGTTCTGTTCCAACCAATGGAGCACACGCACAAATTAATGAAATTAAGCCATTTATGCTATATTTCAAAAAACTCGTTGCACAAGAAATATACGGCAATGTTTGTTTTATTACCGAACACGACCAAGATACATGGTGGTACGACGGTGAAAAAATCAAGTTCCGTTCACCAAATTTCAGTCATATACTAAATTTGATGCAAACTGAACCTGTGTTAACAATGGCTGAAATTCAACGCAAAACAAACATCAGCATGTCGGCAGTACAAAAACTAATAGAGCAACTTTTAGAAAAGCATTATGTTGAAAAAGGTATGCAAGAAGGTTCATGGCGCGTCTTTATTACGCCTTCGATTTAAATTTTGCTAAAAATTTTGGAACGATAACAAATTGTTTCTAATTTTACCAAATATTTTAAACGACAAAAAATGGAACTTACAATACTCAGTTACGCCACCCTGAGCGACTTTTTCAACGATGTGTTCGGAATTAATATTCCGCTGCCGATACAAACTTACGGTTTTTTTGTAGCCGTGGCATTTGTGACAGCAGCATTCATCATGTCGCTCGAATACAAACGCAAAGAGCGCGAGGGACTTATGTGTCCGCTCTACAAAGTGGAGACAATCGGCGAAAAAGCCAAACCGTTGGAACTCGTCACCTCGTTTCTCATCACCTTTATTATTAGTTACAAATTGGTGGCTGTGATATTCAATTA
>JAGCNK010000059.1 GCA_017645985.1 Bacteroidales bacterium
ACGGTCTTTGCCATATTTGTTCTTGATATTGGTGTAATACTCTATGGCATAATCAATTATATGTTCAAGTTTGTATTTAGCCTCTTCCATCTGTTTTTCGAGACTCTTGATATAATTGTCAGCCTTGAAAGCATCGTATTTAGAAATACGCTTGATTTTCAGTTCGGTAAGGCGTGTGATATCATCGATTGTGACAGGCTTTTTGAGCAGATGCTTGAAAGGTTCGAGAGCGGTGTCGATAGTCTGCACGATAGCCTCCCAAGTCTCGCAATCTTCGATAAGGTTGTAGATGTGGTTTTCGATGAATATTTTTTCGAGCGAAGCGTCGTGCCAGCTGTCGGCAAGTTCGCCCAGAAGTATACGGAGTTCGAGCGAAAGCAGCTCCACAGTCTTATCAACAGAGTGACGGAGAATTTCCGACGTGTTCATAAACTTAGGCTTGCGGTCTACAATCACGCACGAGTTAGGCGAAAGCGAAATTTCGCAGTCGGTAAACGCATAGAGAGCGTCGATAGTAACGTCTGGCGAAACATCGGGATTGAGGTTGAGCACAATCTCCACATTCTCGGCGGTTTTGTCCTCAATCTTCTTAATCTTGATCTTTCCCTTCTCGTTGGCCGATACAATCGACTCCATAAGGCTCTCAGTAGTAGTGCTGTAAGGAATCTCGGTGATGGCGAGGGTGCGCTTGTCGATTTTTTCAATTTTGGCACGGACACGCAGCTTGCCGCCACGTGCGCCGTCGTTGTATTTCGACACATCGATAGAGCCTCCAGTGGGGAAGTCGGGGAAAAGTTCAAAACTCTCATCTTTCAAATAGGCGATAGAGGCGTCCATCAGCTCATTGAAATTGTGAGGCAGAATCTTTGACGAAAGACCCACGGCAATACCCTCAACGCCCTGAGCCAGCAAAAGCGGGAACTTAACAGGCAGAGTTATAGGCTCTTTGTTGCGGCCGTCGTAAGAGAGCTTCCACTGAGTGGTCTTGGGATTAAACACTACGTCCAAGGCAAGTTTCGACAGACGCGCCTCGATATAACGGGGAGCAGCAGCGCTGTCGCCGGTGAGGATGTTGCCCCAGTTTCCCTGGGTCTCAATCATCAAATCTTTCTGACCGAGCTGCACAAGCGCGTCGCCGATAGAAGCGTCGCCGTGAGGGTGGTACTGCATAGTGAAACCCACGATGTTGGCCACCTTGTTGAAACGTCCGTCGTCCAAACGCTTCATAGCGTGGAGTATACGGCGCTGCACGGGTTTCAGTCCGTCGTCGATTTCGGGCACTGCACGTTCGAGAATAACATACGAGGCGTAGTCGATAAACCAGTTTTTAAACATACCTGAAACCGATTTGAGTTGCAGGTGGTTTTGTACTCCGCCGTTGATGCGCTCGTCCTTGTCGGTAACGCCCGGCTGTATATTGCTTTCTTGTTCCTTGTTCTGCTCGTCTGACATTTTTGATACTATTTATTGAAAAAACGCGTTTTGCACTAAACGTAGTGAAAGATCGAGCGCAAATGTAACAAAAAAATGTCTATGCCAAAAATTTTTAAAATCAAAATATAATTAAAACTTAAAAAACGGATAGAATACTAACAATTATACATTACAAATTTTACACTATAAAATACATCAGAACATAAAGATTTCCAAAAGGTTAAGAATTGTTTTTTTTTGAAAAAAAACATAATAAATGGTAACAAAAAAAAAGTGGTTACGTTTTACAATTTGATATATAGTTCAAAGAGAATATGAGACAGTTAAAGATTACCAAATCAATTACCAACCGCGAGAGCGCGTCGTTAGACAAATATCTGCAGGAAATAGGCAAATACGAACTTATCTCTGTGGAAGAAGAAGTAGAACTGGCACAGCGTATCAAACGTGGCGACCAGTCGGCCATAGAGAAGTTGACAAAAGCCAACTTGAGGTTTGTGGTGTCGGTGGCAAAGCAGTATCAGAACCAAGGATTAAACTTGCCCGACCTTATTAACGAAGGAAACCTCGGATTGATCAAAGCCGCAGAAAAGTTTGACGAAACACGCGGTTTCAAGTTCATCTCTTACGCTGTATGGTGGATCCGCCAGTCGATAATGCAAGCCATCAACGAACAGTCACGTATCGTGCGCCTGCCGCTAAACCAGGTAAGTTCGTTAAGCAAGTACAACAAGGCCGTATCAGAATTTGAGCAGAAACACCAGCGCAAGCCGTCAGTAGAGGAACTTAGCGCGATGCTCGACCTTCCGCAGGAAAAAGTTGCTGACGCAATGCGCCTGTCGGGCAAACATTCGAGTATCGATGCGCCTTTTGTTCAGGGCGAGGAAGGAAGCCTCATCGACGTTCTCGCCGACGCTGACGCCGTGAAGGCCGACAGCGGTCTTATGAACGAATCGCTCAGCAAAGAAATCGACCGCGCGCTCAGCACCCTCACCGAAAGAGAAAGACTGATTCTGAAACTTTCGTTCGGTATTCGTATTCAGGAAATGAGTCTCGAGGAAATAGGCGACAAATTTGGGCTGACAAGAGAACGTGTACGTCAGATACGCGAAAAAGCCATACGCAAACTTAGAAACACGTCGCGCAGCAACATCTTGAAGACTTATTTGTAAAGAAGAAGATTAGAATTCATAATTAATTTTTTTTTGTTTTTTTGCGGCCGGAAGCCCCCCCTTCCGACCGCGTTTTTTTATGCCCCTATTCGGCGTAGGGCTCGGCGGTGAAACCGTCGGTGGCAATGGTGGAGAATCCGCCGTCGCTACCAGAGTAGATAAAATAGCCCTCGGTGTCAGGCAGCGAGTCCAGCAGGCGGAAACCATTGTGCAATCCGAGCACCATCACAGTGGTGGCAAGTCCGTCGCCAAGAACGGCGTCGGGAGCTATCACTGCCACGCTCAAAAGACTGTCCTTTTTGGGATAGCCGGTCACAGGGTCGAGCTCGTGGCTATATTTTATTCCGTTTTCCACAAAAAAGTTTCGGTAATTGCCCGACGTGCAAAGCGACTTGCCATCGGTCAACGGCACTACGGCCTGAATCACACGGTCTTCTTCGGTAGAGCCGTCGATAGGACTGTCGACACCCACACGCCACGGAATTCCGTTTTTGTTTACGCCAAAAGCGCGGGTCTCCCCTCCTACCTCCACAAGAAAATCGCTGTAGCCGTGATCCAAAAACCAACGGCATATTACATCCACGCTGTAGCCTTGAGCGTTGGCGTTGAATATCAGCTTGATACGAGGGTCGGCCTTTACCACCTTGCCGTCCTGAATCTTAACCTTGTTTAAGCCTACAAATTGCAAAATGCTGTCGAGTTCGCTCTGCTGAGGACGGCGCATATTCTCCTGCTTGCCAAATCCCCAGATCGAAACCAGCGGCGACACGGTAGGGTCAAACGCACCCTGGCTTATCTGATTGAGATAGACCGAGTTGTTGAAAATATCAGTAAAGAACTGATCCACAACTATGTCGGGTTGGTTGTTGTTGATTTTGGTCAGCTGCGACTCCTTGTTGTATGCCGACATCGAGCTGTCGAAAGCTGCAAGAATGGAATCCATCTGCGGCTTGAGGTCCTCGCCGTTGAAACTTTTGTAGGTGATGTGCCAGGTAGTGCCCTGTGCAAATCCCTGAACCATAACATAAGCGTTGGAGAGAGTGTTTCGTCCTGCGCATCCGGCAAGTAATAATGCCGCTAAAAAAAGCAAAAGATTATTTTTCTGAAACATTGTTGGTTGCATTGTTGTTCCATAATTGACGTGCCGCCTCCTCAGAAACTGCCGTAAAATCCTCGGTAGAAATCAGTTTGGCAGGAGACACCACTATCACAAACGCACCGTCGTGCTCAATCACACCTTTTATATATGATGGCGACGAAACACCCGATGGCATGATGTCCACCTCCTTGATTTCGCCACGCACATATTCGCCCACCGACAAAACCTTGTCGACAAACGCTCCAAAAGTTTTCAACCCGCCGTCGGTATCCACCTCAAACACCACTGTATACTTGTTGCCAGAAGGCGTAGCGTCGGGCAGCGCAAGACGTTTAACTGTGTCGATAACCGGAATTACCTTGCCTCTGAAATTGGTGATGCCAGCTATATACGACGAAGCGTCGGGCAGAGGAAGAAGGTTTTCGGTGAGGATGACTTCAAGAACGCAGTTGATAGGCGCAGCATAGAGATGTCCGCCCACTCGGTAAATCATATAAGCGTCTTTGTTCTGAGATGAAGGAGCTGACTGCGGCATAACGACAGATTGTTGAAATGAATAAAAAAAAGGAGCAAGCTCCTTAAAACGCACCGCTACAACCGCTTACCCTTGCTACCTTCCGATCCTGGGGGAGTTCGCAGGAGCTGGTCGAATAAGACTTACTCCGAGTGCAAAAGTATAAATGTTTTTGCATTCTAAAAA
>JAGCNK010000060.1 GCA_017645985.1 Bacteroidales bacterium
CGCCCTACGCTCCTCTCGCTGCTCGGCTGCACCCCTACCCTGTTTCCCGTGGAGATTATTGTGGTGGTAAACTCGTCGGAGGCTGCTCCCGAATCAGCATTGCAGCAAAACCTCATCACTATCAGCCAGGTAGATGAGATAAAGGCACAAAACACCCGCAGCGACATCCGCATTCACACCATTCACCGACCTAATCTGCCCAAGAAACATGCAGGAGTGGGTTTTGCCCGCAAGATAGGTATGGACGAGGCAGCAAGACGATTCGACAGTCTTGAACGTCCCGACGGCGTGATTGTGAATTTTGATGCCGACAGCACTTGCAACCCCGACTATCTCAAGATTATCGAAAACTATTTCATCTCCAACCCCAAGAAAGAGGGCGTGTCGATCTACTTTGAGCATCCGCTGCAAGGCACAGAATATCCTCAAGCATCGTACCGCGCCATTGCCAAATACGAACTTTATCTGCGATATTTTGTTGAGGCTCAGCGGTATATAAAATTTCCTCACGCATACCACACCATAGGATCGGCGTTTGCGGTAAGGGCTTGGGTATACGCTGCCGAAGGAGGAATGAACAGGCGTCAGGCTGGCGAGGATTTCTATTTTCTCGAAAAGATTATCACCCGCGGACGGTATGGCGAAATCAACGATGCCGCTGTCTACCCCTCACCGCGTGTCTCCGACCGTGTTCCATTTGGCACAGGTGCTACAATGGGCAAACTTAGCAACGGCGAGAGCGAATATATGGTGTACAACCCAATCACGTTTGAGTGGCTTAAACGTTTCTTTGCCTCGGCATCCAATATCAAAAACCATCAAAAGCCCGACACCGCCCCCGTGTTAGAGGAGTTTCTGATAGCCAACGATTTTTACAGTCAAACCGACGGCATGATAGAAAACAGCACCTCCGACCGCACTTTTATGCAGCGTTTTTTCACTTGGTTCGACGCCTTCCGCATCATAAAGTTTCTCAACTTTGCACACGAAACCCACATCGACCGAGTGCCCGTGGAAAACGCTGCTGCCGCCATAGCTCAAAAAATGGGTATGACAAATATCACAAACAACACAGTAAAATTGCTGCAATGGTATAGGCAAAAAGAGAGAAAATAATAGTCCCTACTACGGTTGGAATATTAAAAATTATCGATTAAACGGCAGTTTAACTGTGAATATCGACCCCATACCGTATTCTGACTCAACGCTGATGGTGCCGCCGAGGAGTTCCACGTAACTTTTTGAAATGGAGAGGCCGAGCCCCGCGCCGGTGGTAGAGCCTACGATGTCGCTGTCTTTGAGACGGACAAAACGGCGGAATATCAATGGAATGTTTTCGGGACGGATGCCGCAGCCGCTATCCTGAACGGTGAACAACACATAATTGTCTTCCGTGTCGAGATTAACCTTCACAAACCCCTTCTTGGTGTATTTGAGGGCGTTGTTCATCAAGTTGGTAAAAATCTGTTTCAGCTTAACCTCGTCGCTGCAAATCACAAGGTTGCGGCACGACGGAGCGCAAGAGAAATTCAACACAATCTCGGGACGCTGCTCCGACTGTTTCTGTATTATCTTGTACACTTCGAGCACAGCCTGATAGATGCGGACATTGGTGAGGCGTGCCGAAATCTGTCCCGTGTCGATCTTGGATATCTCCATCACGTCGGTAATGATGCCCAGAAGCTGTTTTGCGCTGTTGCGGATAATGTCGATGTAGAGGTTCTTGTCGTTCTCGTCCACGTCGTCGTCTTTGAGCAGGTCGGCAAAACCGATAATGCCGTTCATAGGCGTACGGAACTCGTGGCTGAGGTTTTCGAGAAACGAAGTTTTCAGCTTGTCGCTCTCCTCGGCACGCTGGGTGGCGTGCATAAGTTCGGCGTTGGCCATACGGAGCTCCTCGTTGAGGGCAAGGTACTGGGCGTTCTGCTCGCGTATAAGGTCGTTTTGGCGAACAGTTTCGGTAATGTCAAACACCGACACAAGTCCCGCCCAGATATGGTTGTGCGAATCAAGGATAGGCACTGCCGCCATAAACACCGACATTCGCCGTCCTGAGCGTTTCTGCACTTCAAGGTCGCGGATTTCAGCATAACGTCCTGAGCGCAGAGCCATAACGATAGGCAGCTGGTCGTAAGGATACTCCTTGTTGGTCTTGGCCTTGAACCAATGCTTGTGGGTGGTGTAGTCGATATTGTCGGGACAGTCGTCGTCGTAACCGAGAATCTCCACAGCCCTCTTGTTCACGTTCATAATCCGGCGGTTCTTGATTTCCACCATATAAATGCCCACAGGCACATTCTGAAGCAGGGCTTCAAGAATGCTGTACTGCTTGGTGAGTTTTTCCTCGTTGATTTTCAGCTTTTTGTTGAGTTCCGACAGCTGGGTGTTGGCCTTCTGCAAAAGGGCTGTCTGGTCAAGAAGATGCTTCTCGCTCTCCTTTCTCACCTGCACGTTGGTGGCAGTGCCGCTGATAATCAAAGGCTTACCGTCGGTACCTAGAGTCTCGAGCGTGCCTCTGAACCAAAACCATATATATTTGCCATCGTTGCAACGCAGGCGCACCTCGTCGAAACGCTCTTGAAAACCAGAGTCCTCGAAATCGGCATAAACGCTGCGCACCAAGGGCAAATCGTCTGTGAGCACCAGTTCCATATACTCGTCCATAGTAATCGACGAACGGTTGGTGTTGTATCCCAGCAGCCTGAGCAGCGACGGAAAGAAATAGAACGTGCGTGTGGCAAGGTTGAGCTGGAAAACAGTGTCGGAGCCGGTGGTGACAGCGCGTTCAAGGCGGTTGATACGATGCCGCAGCTCGGTTTCGCGCTCCACATAACGGGTTATGTCATGAAAGATGAACAGAAATTTTTCAGGATGCTTTATCACTGTTACCTCGGCATACTTGTACCTTCCTGCCGAGGTGAAAAACTGCAGGCGGATATTGCCCGACTCGCTGGTGGCGGCGACAGAAAGGGCGAAATCTATCTTGGCGGCTATGCTCTGTCCGTCGGGCTGAATGCCAGGAGCAAAATCTTCGAAACGGCGTCCAACCAATTCGTCAAGGTTCGCTACATCAAGAAATTGCAGCGCCGGAACGTTGGCCCATATTATCTTGTCGGAATAAGTGAACATGGGCGTGTGCAGATACTGATAATCGAACTGCTGATTTGACAATATGTCGCCGCTCGGTGCCATAAGCTTAGGTTTGACTGAATACTAAGGTCTCATTACGGAGTATGAGCAGATTGTTGACAGTGTCGGTGACAGCACTGTCGGTCAAAGGTTTGGAAACCACACCGCGACCCACAATCGGAGCCGAGGCCAGCAGAGCGGGATCGGCGCCGGGTTGTGATATGATGATAATCTTCACCTGGATGTCGATCTGCGACAGCTCAACGGCGAGAGTGTTAACACCCGGAAAATCAATATCAAGCATCACAAACGAGATACGCCCGAGGTCTTTGTACATATCGAAAGCCTGACGGTACGACCGTGCCACGCACAACGAGCAGCCGCACTTTTCGAAAAACTGAGTCAGCTGGCGTATGTCGTCGTCGTTGTCGGATATCAGCAGTATGCTGCCGTGGAAAGGTTTCACATCGGCGGCTTTGGATATTTCGGAATAGAGGTCGCAGGAGTGCTGCGGCGGCTGCGATGGAATGTCGAATGTGAACGTGCTGCCCGCTCCCACCTGACTGTCGACGGTAATTTTTCCGCCCATAAGGTTGAGCAGTCCCTTGCAGATGCTAAGTCCGATGCCGAGACCCTGATAGTGGCGCGAGAGCGAGTTGTCCACCTGGTAGAAACTTTCAAAAATCTCGCTGTAGCGGTCGGGAGGAATGCCTATGCCGCTGTCGGTAACGGAGAAGAGAATCCTCGTGTCGGTAATTCGGTAGTCAACGCCTATAAGTCCTGCGGCGGAGAACTTCACAGCATTGTGAATAAGTTTCAGTAGCACAATTTTGAGTCCTTCCTCAAAACTGGTGATAAACTTTTTCTCCTTGAAATTGCACCCGAACTTGATAGTGAGCGGCTTGCCCGACTGCTTGATAAGGAAGTCGGCGTGCATATTGATACCGTTGAGCAGGAAGTTGAGGTCAAAAGGCTGCGGAGATATGTTGATGTCGCCCGACTGAATCTTAGAGTAGAGCATGATGTTGTCGAACACTTCGAGAAAGCGTTTGGAATGGGCCACAAGGCTCTCGGTCTGCTCAGCCCTGCGTTCGGGCGATATGTTGGGACGGCACAGCATGTCGGCAAATCCCATGATGATATGAATCGGGGTGTGAATCTCGTGACTTACGCACGCCACAAATGCCGACTTGTAGCGGTCGCTCACCTCGGCACGCGCCCTGGTTTTCTGAAGAAGTTCGCGGTTGGCCGACAGCTGCGCGGTGGCTTCGGCTATCTGCACGGCATCGTCGTCGATTTTTTGCTTGTACACCTTGATAACCGACTGGCGCATATCGAGTTCCTTTTGCAAAAGGCGGCTTTGGTTGGTGGCCTCGCGCAACGTCTGCTGCAGGTCGGCTACCGTCTGATGGTGTTTCTTTACTTCCGACGACAGCTTGTCGATCTCAGCCGCGTCGGCGTTGTTTTTGTCACGCTGAAGAAGTGCGGCAAAAATAAAAAACAGCAGATTGAACACCAGCAATATGCCCACGCTCGACAGCAGGCGGTTGGCAAGCTGTGTGTCGGCAATGGTAACGGTGCTGTTGTTGATAAACCACATGATAACACAGCCCGCAGTAATATGCACTCCTATAACCACATATAGGAATATCATAGGTCTGCTGCGCAATATTTTATACTTGTTGGACGTCATCAAGGGTGGAATTTTAAAAGGTTTTCAACTACGCTATTTGGAAGGGAACACAGTTCCGAATTTCTGACGTTTCAGCAGTTTGCTCATCACAAATCCCGCAATCACATACACCACCAATGTAACGCCGGTGGCTATTGCGGTGTGGGTGAAAAACTTGTCTTGGAGCATCTGCGTGGGAACGATAGTGCCCGACACGTAGAAATAGTTGTAGCAGAAGAATGCGGCTGTGGCTACGATGCCGGTGAGCCAAAACCACACACGGCGTTTTTTGGCGTCGGTGGGATTCTTTCCTCCCTGATAGGCTATCATACTGCCGATCAATATGGCTATGCCAACAAACACAATGGCGGCCACAACTGCCAGAATGTAAGTGTTGGAGATAAGTCCGTCAAGCTGGTTTATGTTTTTGTACTCGTAATTCATATTTTAATAAGGTAATGTGTATAAATAATATGTGTAGATAATCTTGCCGTTGGGATTGGCGGCGTTGAGAGCGCCGAGTATGCTGTTGTACATGCTGCGGTTTTGAGCCACCTGCTTGCCCTGCCAGATAAACTTGTCGAGGTTGACGTTGGTGGAGTTCACCTCCACATCCTTGAGCACCAGGTCGATACGCAGCATATTAAAGTCAGTAGACGAGAGACCTGTTTCCGAAAAAGCTGAATTGAGCTTGATGCACACCTCGCCCTTGCGGGTGGAGGCGAATTTTTCGGCAAAGTGCTTGTCGTCGAAAGTGAATAGGTCGGGAATGGCCTTGGCTGTCTGGGTAGGCTTGAAAACTGTGTCGGCAATGAGCTTGCCGTTCTGGTCGTAACCCTCGTAGTCGCCAGGGCAGAGGACAATGGGCAGACGGTTTTCATCTAACAGAGGTTCGCCGTTTTCGTCGGTAACAATGGTGGGCTTGTTGGCACGGATTTCTGCCACGCGGACAAACTTGTTGAAGTCGGTGGTGATATTGTTTACCTTGATATCCAGACCCTTGACATTGTAAAACTCCATACGGCTAAGGTCCACTGTCAGACGGCTCAAAAGCGGTGCTCCGCCCGGCACAGGGTTTCCGTTCTGGTCGTAACTCTGTCCGATATATTTGTAAAGGTCTTTCCACTTGTTCATAATAGGCACATACTCAAACGAGTCGCCGTTTACAAAAGCGGTTTCGTCCACACCAGCGTTTTCGTTGGCTCCGCCTGTGGTTACGCTGTAATCTTTGGTAATGTCAACGGCGTTGGCGGTGAATGCAAAATGCGTGTAGGCGTAGTTCTTAGCCTCCACCGAGTTTTGCAGATAGAACTTGAAGTCGGCAGCCACTGTGTTGTCGGTGTTTTTGGGAACGAAACAGATATAGAAAACGTGCTTCTGCTTGCCGGCGTCGGGATGGTCGGTGATAAAGAACTCGATAGAGTTGCCGTCTTTGAGCCAGCGTTCAAACTCCTCACGGGCCCACGGGTCGTCGCGCTCGCCGTTTTCCCACAGTTCGCCGTCGGTGATAAACACTGCGGCAAGTCGGCGGTTTACGATGTCTTTTACAGCGGTGTTGAGCGGAGCATTGTCGCCCCTGAACTTTGCTGCATCTTTTATTTTTTTGTAGAGTTGCGATTTATCTAAGTTCTCAATCTTGTCGATGCTGAAATTGTTTACCTCGTAAAAATCTACCGAAGATATTTTCAAACTGTTGATAAACAACTGGTAAAATGCAGCCGTGTTGGCATCCTTAAAGGCGGTCTTCATACTGCCCGAATAGTCGAGATAGATGGCAAAACGGTCGGCGCTGTTCTGCTTTTCGGGACGGAAATATGTATAATGGTAGGCCTTGACCACCTGCTGCGGCTCGTAAGTCTTAACAGGACAGCTGTTTTTGTTGCACGACGACAATACCGTGCACAGCGCCAAAGCCCAAATAGAGTATCTTAGTTTAGTGTTCATTGGTCAGCAACTTTTTCCATAAAAAACCGAGTAAATATACGGATATTTTTTATAAAAGGATAGAAAACGTAGTGGAATATTTCTTTTTTTTAAAAAAGAAAATCCCTGCTGCCAATAAACAACAGGGATTTTATGACATTGATTGATATTTCTATGCGAACTTCTTCATCAAATTGAATGCGAGGTCGTTTTGTTCGGGTGTGCCCACGGTGATGCGGATGCAGTTGTCGCACATAGGCATTCCGTGACGGCTGCGGAGAATCACGCCGTTGTTGATCATATACTGCTGCAACTCTTTGTGTTTGGCGGTGCGTATCATAAAGAAGTTGGCATCGCTGCGGAACACTTTTTCGATGTAGGGCAATGTAGCTACGTTTGCCATAAAACGGTCGCGCTCGCTTACAAGGAGTTTTACGGTGTTTTTGAAACCTTCCACGTCTTGCAGTTTCTCCACGAGCGACTTTTGGGTAAATCCGTCCATATTGTAGGGCAGTTTCACCTTGTTGATCATAGCCGCCAACTCTTTGCTCATATAGCCCACGCCGGCACGCAGGGAGGCAAGTCCCCAAGCCTTTGAGAACGTTTGAATTACAACCAAATTGTCGTAATCTTTGAGATAGTTGATGCACGACTCCACGTCCGAAAAATCGTTGTAAGCCTCATCCACAACTACCAATCCTTTGAAATTCTTCACCACTTCGATAATCTGCTCGGTGGGATATGCTATGCCCGTGGGATTGTTTGGCGAACAGATGATTATCATCTTGGTGTTAGGAGTAACGGCGTTTAAAAGTCGCTGAGTGGAGAACGAAAAATCTTCGTTGAGCATCACCTCGTTGAACTTGACATCGTTGAGGTTTGCCAAGGTGTAATACATACCGTAACTTGGCGCTAGCGACAGAGCCTCATCTTTTTGTGGATTGCAAGCCACACGGTAGACAAGGTCGAGAATCTCGTCGCTGCCGTTGCCCATAACCATATTGGCCACCTCCACGCCCTTGATTTTGGCGAGAAGGGTTTTAGGGTCGATTTGCAGAGGGTCAGGGTAGCGGTTCCAAGTGCCAAAAGGATTTTCGTTGGCATCGAGAAAAACGTAGTCGCCCTTGCTCACAAGGTCGCGGGCGGCGGAATACGCCTCCATTGAAACGATATTTTTTCTCAAAAATTTATCTAAATTCATGTTTTATAACATTAATGAACGTTAATAATCAATTCTTCACCCCAATCGCACAGTTACAGCGTTTTTATGAGCCTGTAATTGTTCGGCGGCGGCCATGATTTCGATTGCGTGTCCGATGGTTTTGATACCCTTTTCGGTGATGGTTTGGAAGGTGATTTTTTTGGTAAACGAATCCATATTCAATCCCGAATAAGCCTTGGCTGCGCCGTTGGTGGGCAGGGTGTGGTTGGTGCCCGAGGCATAGTCGCCCGCACTTTCGCAAGCGTAACTGCCTATGAAGACGCTACCTGCGTTGGTTACCTGCTCGGCAAGGGCTTCGGCGTTGTCGGTTGATATAATAAGGTGTTCGGGAGCCCAAAGGTTGGTGAGGTGGATAGATTTCTCGTTAGAATCTGTTACCACGGCAAAACTCAATGCGAATGCTTTTTCGGCAATCTCCTTGCGGGGAAGGAGTTTCAACTGACGTTCGGCTTCGGTAATGATTTCGTTTTTCTTTGCCTCATCAGAAACAAAGAGACCCACCTGCGAATCGGCACCGTGCTCGCATTGCGACAGCAAATCGGCTGCTGCATATACGGCGTTGGTGGTGCTGTCGGCTACAACGGCAAGTTCCGACGGACCTGCGGGCATATCTATTGCGGTTTCCGACGAGTTTACCAACTGCTTGGCAACGGTTACAAAGCGGTTGCCCGGGCCAAAAATCTTCGACACCTTGGGAAC
>JAGCNK010000061.1 GCA_017645985.1 Bacteroidales bacterium
AGTATTCGTAAGTTCGGGAAGTTCTATTTCGCAATAGTAAGTGTCTTCCTCGAAAAACCAATCATTGGGGTATACTTTAAAATCTTTTTGGATGTAAACCATTTTTCCTGCGGGACCAGCAGGACCCATAGGACCTTCAGGTCCGGTCGGACCTTCGCAACTTTGTGCTACAACAGCTATCGCCGCTATTAGCATTAATCGAAATAATCTTTTCATACTGTGTTAATTATTTAGTAAGTTTATAAATTTGGTTAAATATCTCTGAATTAGCGTTAATTCTCTCTTCGCCGCCGTATACGCACACGCTTCCGCGCTCTTGGAACTCCCGCAGAATAGCCACAGACCGTTTGATGTCGTCGATGGTGGTGTTCAGTATCTCGTCGCGGGTCTTCTGAATCTTGGCAATGGTGCGGCCAGTCAGGTAACGACCCAGAGCCGTGTTGGTGCGCTGCGACACTGTCATAGGTTGGTCGATATTCGATATTGTGCCTATGATGTATTTCAACATTTCGTCGGGCTCGATGTCTAACTGCTCAACAAACTGAGCCACATTGTTGTATACGTTCAATGTCTCCGAAAGGTTCGGGTCGCGGTAGCTTGAAAAATTGATGCTGCCGTCGAAGGCTATCTGGGCAAAACATCCGTAAGCTCCTCCCCTAACCCTGATGGCATTGTGCAAGTAGTTGAGCGACAATATTTTGTTGAGAACGTTTACAGAGCCAGTCCATTTGAAGTCAGACTTGTTGAAGTTGTACGACTTGATAACGTACTGCACCTTGCTCGATCCTGTGAACGCCTCGTTTCTGGGTGTCGGGTTGAGCGGCCACTCAGGCCATTTCTGCTCTTGCGACGGCAGTTTTTGGAACACTTGGTCGTAGAGGGCGAGCATTTTTTCACGGTCAGACTTTTCGCAGGCAATCACCATTTTCAGGTGGTTGCGGTTAACCAATGTCTTGTATGTGTTTTGGAGGTTTTCGATAAGGCTGTCGGCCTTGGCGTCGAAGTTCTCGTTGAGGTCTTTGATAAAATAGAAATACTCAATGCCTTCCACAAACTCGTTGATATACATACTCTTGTCGTAATACGAGTCGGCACGGTTGCGAACCAGCGAGTATGGCGATGCCGATGCCTCCGATTCAAGCTGCGACGCTATACGTGTAACCATTTCCTTGATGCGGCGACGGTCGGTAAAGAGAGTGCGCAGAGCGGTCTCCTCTATCAGCGAGATAGCCTTTTCGGCGTTTTCGATGAGGGCCTTGGTAGAGAAACAGAACTTCGGGAAGCACTCTTTCTCGCCATCCTTGACTGTGGAGTATACGCTGAAAGTGGTCGAGAATCCGCCTGTGAAGGTCTTGAACATAGTGTCGAGAGCCTCGTATTGATAGTTCTCGGTGTCGAGCTTGCCGATAAGTTCGCCCAAAAGTGCGAGATACGGCAGCTGCGAAAATTCCAGAGTGCGAGCCTCGAACATAAAGTTGCAGTACACAATGCCGTTGGTGGCGTCGGTACGGCTGATGATTTCGGCGTTTTCGCGGGGGATAACCTCGATGGGCAGATCCTCGGCGTTGGGATTGAGGTCCTCACGGCTGAGCGTGGGTATGCATTTAAGCTGTTCGGGGGTCTCCTCGGCGTTTTGAAACTCGTCTAACTCCTTGGTGTCGCGGATAAGCTGGTCGATTTGCTCATCTGTTAGAGAGTTTTTGTAATCTGCTAAATACTTGGCAGTCTTAGCCTCGGCCTCCTCCTCCATTCCAGCCTTGGGAGCGAGAGTGGTGAGCAGCGAGTGAGGATTGTCGATGAAATATTTCTTGATGATATCTTCGAGATAGCCGTGCTCAATGTCTTTTTTCAACTGCGCCAGCACGTCGGGAATTTCGAGATACTTGATGGCGTCGTCATCGTAGAGCCACGGCATAATGAGTTCAAAAAGCAGCTTGATACCCTTTTGTGCGTCGTTGCCCTCGCGGATTCCGAACTCGCGGCGGTTGACTACTGCGGTTACGGTTTCGCGGTCGATGCCGTTTGTAACCACGTCTTGCAGTGTGTCGTAAACCAATTTTTTGAATTTTTCGCCGTCGGCAGCGTTGCATTGGTGAGCCGTGAAAGTGAATACAGGCTGCTGCGAGTTTTCAAACGAAGCGTCGATGTCGCTACCCAATCCTGAATTTTGGAAAGCCTTTCTTATTGCTCCAGATTCTTGGTATACAAGCACATCGGCGAGAATGTCGATAGCAAGGCACAGCTCGGTGTCGGTGTTGAGACCAGTTACGAAACTGAGCGACAGATATGATTCAGATGCGGGATCTGTTCCCTCGGCGGCAGGATAGAATGCTGAAATAGCCTTGGGAGCGGCAAACGGTTTTTGCAAAGGAATGCTGTAATCATTGCCATATATCTGATATTTCGACAGATAGTCACGGTCTAAGATTTCAAGCTCCTTGTCTAAATCGGCGTCGCCGTAGAAATATACGTAAGCGTTTTCGGGATGGTAGTATTTTTTGTGAAACTCGATAAACTTCTCTTGCGTAAGTTTGGTAATTTCAGGAGGATAGCCGCCTGAGCATTTGCCGTATCCGTTGTCGGGAAAAAGAGTCTGACAAATACGGTAGTCGAGTTCGCGCATAGGATCGCTGAAAAATCCCTTCATCTCGTTGTACACCACGCCAGTGAAAGCCGGCTGCTCGTCGCGAGAGTTGAGCATAATGCGCCATCCCTCCTGTTTCATAATGCGTGGGTCGCTGTAAATCAACGGGTTGAATACAGCATCCAAATACACGTCCATCAGGTTGAAATAATCCTTTTCGCAAATGCTTGCCACGGGATACATCGTAAGCTCGCCGCCTGTCATAGCGTTAAGAAACGTTGACAGCGAACCCTTTAGCAGCTGGTCGAAAGGACTTTTGACCGGATATTTTTTTGAGCCGTTGAGCACAGAATGCTCCATAATGTGCGGAGTGCCGCAGTCGTTGTCGGGCTGTGTCTTAAATGTGATGCAGAAAGTCTTGTTCTTGTCGCTGTTGGCTATCTTCACAACCCTTGCGCCGCTTTTTTTGTGGCGGAGCAGATATATGTCGGCGTCGGCGTATTTTACAAAACGCTTGTCGATCAGTTCGTAATTATTGTTCATTATTTATTGGTTTTGAATAAGTTTGGTTATTTCGGCCACCTTCTCGTCGAGCAGTTGCTTGGTCTTTGCCTCGCACAACAAGCGGAGATAAGGTTCGGTGTTGCTCTTGCGGATGTTGAGCCACCAGTCGTCGTATTCCAAACGGTATCCGTCGAAATCTAAAAATACATTGGGTTCTTTTTGTGACACATAGAATTTTCTTACACGCTCCATAGCGCCGTCCTTGTCCTCGATTTTGAAATTGATCTCGCCCGAATTGTCGTAACGGCGGATTTCGTCAACAAGGTCGGCAAATGTGCGTCCCTCTTTCTTAACCTTGGCTGCCACCTGCAACATTATGCTGCCTGCGAGAACGCCGCTGTCTGAGAAAAAGAAGTCGCGGAAATAGTAGTGTCCAGCGTATTCGCCGCCGTACAATCCGTTGATTTCGCGGAGCTTGGGAGCAGCGTTGGCACGTCCTACCTTCCAGATATATGTCTCTGCGCCGAACTTGGCGAGATACTCTTTTACCGAGTTGGATGTGCGGATGTCTTCGATTACGAGTCCCGACTGATGCTTTTCTTCAAAGAAATAGCGTCCCATAGCGGCGATGATCAAGTCCGGCGGAACGTGTCTTCCCTTGTTGTCGACAAACACCACGCGGTCGGCGTCGCCGTCGAACACAACACCGAGATCCAAACCGTTGTCTTTTACAAAGTTCTGCATCTGCACGGTGTTTTTGGGCAGCAGCGGATTGGGCTCGTGACAGGGGAAATTGCCGTCGAGAGTCTCGTTAATATATAAAGGTGCGTTGCCCCAGATGTCTTTGGCAATGATAGCGCCAGCACCGTTTGAGCAGTCAACGCCTATTTTTAATCCGTCTAATCCGGCAAAATATTTCTTCTGAAAATTGATATAGTCAGACTTGATGTCTTTTGGAATAACTTTTCCCTTTGTGGCAACAGGGGTAACCTGCTTAGTGGTGGCAAGTTCGAGAAGAATCTCGAGACCAGTGCCGAGACCCACCGGCAGAGCGTTTTCGCGTGAGATTTTCAGTCCGTTGTACTCTTTGGGATTGTGGCTTGCGGTAATCTGCACACCGGCTTTGAAACCGTAGTTGGCAGTGCCGAAATATACCATCGGAGTGGTGGCGAGACCAATATCGTAAACATCCGCGCCCGCATCGGTGATACCACGGAGCAGAGCCTCGTGAATTTCGGGCGACGAGTTGCGGCCGTCGCGACCTACTATTATCTTGTCAGTCTTCAACAATTCAGGTATAAAGAAACCTATCTTGTAAACGTCGTCGCTGTTGAAATCCTTGTTCCAAATGCCGCGAATGTCGTATGCGTGAAATGCGTTTTTCATAAATACTTAGTTTAAAATGGTTTATACTGATTCAACTCCGTTTTCGGCAACAGCCTGATAAAACTGCGGGTCGATATTGAATTCTTTGTTGTAAGCCTTGGCTATGGTCTTTTTGTATTCGTCCACCTTGTCGGCTTTTACCAGGCTGATGGTGCATCCGCCGAAACCTCCGCCCATCATACGCGAACCGAGAACGTAATCCATTGATTCTGTCTGTTTTACAAGAAAATCAAGTTCCTTGCAGCTCACTTCGTACATCTGGCTGAGTCCGTAGTGGCTTTGGTAGATGAGTTGTCCGAACTCGCTGATTTCGCCGCTGTTGAGATGTTCGCACGCCAGGGTTACACGTTGGTTCTCCTCTATTACAAAACGGCAGCGGCGGTATATGGTTTCGGATATTGAATTCTTTATTTCGTCGAGCATTTCTAAGGTACAGTCGCGCAGAGAGTTAACCTCGTTGTAAAGTTTCTTCACTGCCGCCACTCCGCTCTCCACCTCGCTGCGGCGTTTGTTGTATTCGCTCGAAGCCAAAGAGTGTTTCACCATAGTGTTGGTGAGGATAAACACGTAGCCCTTGATGTCGGCGTTGGCGTATTCGTGACGCAACGAGCGGCAGTCGAGCTTGATGCACTTGCCCGTTTTGCCAAAGATGCTGGCGTACTGGTCCATAATGCCGCATTTTACTCCCACATATTCGTGCTCGCTCTGCTGACCTATCTGAGCCATCTCCAAAGGTTCGATGTCGAGACCGTTGAGCTTTGATATTCCGAACGCCAGTCCGCTCTCCAACGCAGCCGACGACGACATTCCCGAACCAACCGGTATGTCTCCGCCAAACACGCAGTTGAATCCTGATATCTTGTAGCCACGCTGCTGGATAATCCTTGTTACGCCAAACAGATACGAAGCCCATTGAAGGTCAGGCTTTTGTGTGTTGCTCAGGTCAAACTCGTATTCCTTCTCGAAGTCGGTGGAATAGAGTTTCACCTTGGTGTCGTTGCGGCGGCCGATGGCAAAGTAGATGGCTGCCGGCACTGCCGCGGGAAGCACAAAACCTTCGTTGTAGTCGGTGTGTTCGCCAATTATGTTGATACGTCCCGGAGCCCGTACGGTGATTTTTTCGCCGCCGAACATTTCGTCGTAGGTTTTGGCGATGGAGTTCAAAAGGGTGAAGTTCATTTTGTTGCGGTGTTTGATAAGTTCGTTGTAAATTAGCAGTCCCGACCAGGCATCGGTGGCTCCGTATATTTTTTGTTTCTGGGTGAGGTTGTCCGACTCCCAGTTCGACAGCTGCTGTGCCTTGGAAATCCTGTATCCGAGCACTATGCCGTTGAGCTTTTTCAGACCTGCCGCCTCAATGCCAAATTGTTTTACAAAGTCCTGAAGCTCCACAAATCCGCCGGGGGTGAAGTTGCAATGCTTTTGAAGACCCTTGATGTCGTCGCGAATTGCAACACCTATCTTTTTTATTTTCTTGTCGGCGAGAAAGTCCGCCACCTTTTGCGGAAGACCTATGCGGCAGGTGCGGAAAAGAAACGCCTTTTCCTTGGTAGAAAGCTGTAAGAGCGCCACGCCGTTCATCCTGCCCTTGCGAAACGAAGGACGGGTTTCGGTGTCGAACCCGATTTCGCTGTGCGACGACAGGTATTTGATGGCGGAATCTACTTTGTAAAGGTTGTCGACGACGATTATTTCGCCCTCGAAAGCCTTGATTGGCAGCCTGTTGAGTTGCTCGTTGCTTATGGTACTGAAAAATCTCTTCACTGTGTTTATTCTTTAAATCCTGCCTGTGATAAAATGAAAGCGAAAATCATCGCTGTTTCTTTATAGCGGCTGTAACGTCCCGACGCACCGCTGTGTCCTGCCTTCATATTGGTGTTGAGGTAGAGCGGATTGTTGTCGGTTTTTAACTCGCGGAGTTTTGCGGTCCATTTTACCGGTTCCCAAAACTGCACTTGCGAATCGTGCAGACCCGTGGTCACAAGCATTGCGGGATAGTCCTGTTCTTTCACGTTGTCGTATGGCGAATACGACAGCATATATTCGTAATACTCTTTTTCGTTGGGATTGCCCCACTCGTCGTACTCGCCTGTGGTGAGGGGAATCGAGGGGTCGAGCATAGTGTTGATGACATCCACAAACGGCACTTCGGCTATGATAGCCTTGTAAAGTTCGGGATTGGTGTTGGCAATTACGCCCATCAGCAGTCCGCCTGCGCTTCCGCCGTTGGCAAAAAGATGGTCGGGCGAAGTATAGTGCTCGTTGATAAGGTATTGGCTAACGTCAACAAAGTCGTTGAAAGTGTTTTTCTTTTTGAGCAGACGGCCGTTTTCGTACCATTCGTAGCCGAGTTCGCTGCCGCCGCGCACGTGAGCCACTGCGTAGATGAAGCCGCGGTCAACAAGGCTGAAGATTGAGCGGTAGTAGCTGTCCTCCTCGCACACGCCATAAGATCCGTAGGCATAGAGCAGAAGGTTGTTTTCGTTCTGCAAGTTGATGCCCTTCTGGTAGAGGATGGTAACGGGAATGTCCACATTGTCGCGCGATTTCACATAGAGGCGTTTGAGCTCGTACTTAGATTTGTCGTAACCAGGCACTTGAGCCTCTTTCAACACCTTTTTCTCCTTGGTTTGCATATTGTATTCGATAACCGAGGCGGGCGTTGTAAACGACGAGTAAATATAGCGGAGGTTGTCGGTGGCGGCTTCGGGATTCTCGTCGAGAATAACGTCGTACGACTCCTCGCCGAAGTTCACAAAGTGGCTTTCATGTGTCTTAAGGTTGACAACCTCGTAAACAGTGAGTCCGTTTTTGCGTTCCTCGATAACGATGAAATTGTCAAAGACCTCAAAGTCAGTGATATATACATTAGGATCGTGCTGCTTGAAAATTGTGAACGACTCGGGGGTGGGTGTTTCCGACGACATTATGCAGAAGTTTTTGCCGTATTCGTTGGTGCGCATCCAAAAGCGTCCAGCACCGTGCTCCAGATAGTACTCTGTGCCAGGATTGCGTTTGCGGAAAATCTTGAAATCGGCATCGGGTGTCGACGAGTCTAAATACCTGACCTCAGTGGTGTTGGTGCTGAAATGTGTGAGAAACAGATATTTGCCCGACTTGCTTTTGTCGAGCTGCAGCTCGTAAGTGTCGTCGTCTTCGTAAAAGAGCTCCTCGTCGGACTTTGTGTGCTGGTTTACAACGTGTTTAAACAATTTGAAACTGCGGAGTGTAACCGGGTCGATGGCTATGTAAAAAAGCTTTTCGGAATTGGCCGAAAATTCCATCTGACCGTCGGTGTCGGGAATAAGGTCGGTGAGATGACGGCGTCCGCTGATGCTCTTGATGTTGATTTCGTACTTGCGGCGCGATATGGTGTCGAGAGCATAGGCAAGCACATCATTGTCGGGACTAACCACCAGATTGTCAACGTCGACGTAGGAGAATTTCTTAGCTATTTCGTTTACATTCAGCAGTATCTCCTCTGCCGAATCGGGATGCTGGCGGCGGCAGTATATTTCGTATTCCTGGTCTTTTTCGTAACGGATGTTGTAGTAATAGCCGTTTTCAAAATAGGGAACAGTGTTGTCGTCTTCCACTATGCGGCCGATGAGCTCGTCGTAAACTTTGTTGATTAACTTTTGGTAAGGTTTTTTGAAATTCTTGTCCAGATAGTCGTTCTCAGCCTTGATGTAGGCCATTACCTCGGGGTCTTTGCGGTTGTTCATCCAATAGTAGTTGTCGGTGCGATGGTTGCCAAACTCCTCAAACTCAGATGGATTTTTGGCTGCCTCAGGCGTGTTGCGCTGAAACATGCTGCATGAACTTGTCATTATTAACAATATAATTTGAAATAAAAAGATGCGTTTCATATTCGTTTTAATATAAATAGCTCGAAATCAATGTTTTAAATTAGCACTTACTCTTTTAACTATTTGTGCAAAGTTACTATTATTTTTTGTAAAAACTGACAAACAGAGCGAAAAAAAAACCCGGGTAAAAAGCCCGGGTTCTTTTACTTTATGCGATAATAATTAACTATTTGAGTTTCAACTCTTTGATTATGTCCTCAATTTTCTTGTCGCACTCTTTTTGAGCATCCTCGATAGAACCGTCGTTTTTGAGAGCGGCCTTCACGCCAAAATAGAACTTGATTTTTGGCTCGGTGCCCGAAGGACGGACTGAAATTTTGGTGCCGTCTTCCAAGAAGAACTGGAGAACATTGCTCTTGGGCAGGTCGATGTTTTCCTCCTCGCCGTCGAAAAGGCTCGACGCCTTGCGGGTGAGGTAGTCTTTGATCAACACCACGTTGCTGCCGTTGATGATGGCGGGGGAATCCTTGCGGTAGTTTTCCATCATAGCCTGAATCTCTTCTGCGCCAGATTTTCCCTCTTTAACCACGTTGACGAGCGACTCGCGGTAGTAACCGAACTCGGTGTAGATGTCTGACAACAGCTGGTACATTGTCTTGCCCTTGTCGGCAGCCCAGGCAGCAGCCTCGGCTATGAGCGAACAAGCGATAACTGCGTCCTTGTCGCGAACAAACTCGCCAGCAAGGTAACCGTAGCTCTCCTCGCCGCCGCCGATAAATGTGGTGCGTCCCTCGTTGCTCTTGATGGTGTCGGCAATGAACTTGAAGCCGGTGAGCACATCGTAGCACTCAACGCCGAACTTGTCGGCAATAGCCTTGAGCAACTCGGTGGTAACTATGGTTTTAACTATATATTGCTTGCCGTTGAGCTTGCCGTTTTCTTTCCACTTGGTGAGCAAATAATATGTAAGGATAGCGGCAGTCTGGTTGCCGTTGAGTAGCACAAACTCGCCTTTGTCGTTCCTTACGGCTATGCCCACGCGGTCGGCGTCGGGGTCGGATGCCATCACAAGGTCGGCGCCCTTCTTTTCTGCAAGACGGATTGCAAGTGTAAGTGCCTCAGCGTTTTCGGGATTGGGCGAGATAACTGTCGGGAAGTTTCCGTCGGGAATATCCTGCTCCTTTACCGTAAGAATGTTCTCGAAACCTTTCATTTTGAGGATTTCGGGAACAAGACGCACGCCTGTGCCGTGAATCGGGGTATAAACAATCTTGATATCTTTGTGTTTCTTGATTTCTTCGGGACTGAGTGTAAGCGAGTTGACCTTGTCTAGGTAGATTTTGTCGAACTCCTCGCCGAGGGTCTCGATAAGTGCGGGATTGCCCTTGAACTTGACATCCTCAACCTTTACCTTGGCTGCCTCGTTAACGATGTTAATGTCGTGAGGAGCAATTACTTGACCGCCGTCTTCCCAGTAAGCCTTGTAGCCGTTGTACTCCTTGGGGTTGTGGCTTGCGGTAATCATCACGCCGCTTTTGCAACCGAGCTGACGAACAGCGAAACTAAGTTCGGGAGTGGGTCGCAGCGAGTCGAAAAGATATGCCTTTATTCCGTTGGCAGAGAAAATGTCGGCGCAGGTTTTGGCAAAAAGGTCGGAGTTGTTTCTGGAATCGTGAGCAATAGCCACCTTGATCTGCTGACCCGGGAAAGCCTTCAGAAGGTAGTTTGCTAGTCCCTGGGTAGCCATACCCACGGTGTAGATGTTCATTCTGTTGGTGCCCACGCCCATAATGCCGCGCATACCGCCAGTGCCGAATTCCAAACTCTTATAAAAACATTCAACAAGCTCTTTCTCATTGTTTTCCATCAGGTCTTTCACCTGTTTTTTTGTGTTATCGTCGAACTTGTCGCTGAGCCACTCTTTGGCCCTCGCAATTATTTCTGCATCTACTGCCATAATTGATGTCGATGTTAAATTATTAGAATGAATGTTTGTTGTGTAATTTTAGTTTTGTAAAATTATGCATTGTTTTTTTAAAAGTCAATATCTGTGCGGACTTTTTTTGAAAAATTTTTGCAAACAAAAAGGGGAAACCTTTTAGGTCTCCCCTGACTATTTCGTAAATATTAAACTTACTCCGAAACTACTTCGAATTCGATGTTAGCCTTAACATCTTTGTAAAGTTTAATAGTAGCCTTGTATTTGCCAATTTCTTTGATGTTGGCTTCGTCGGCGATAGTGATAGTTTTTCTATCTACCTCAATACCATTCTTAGCGAGAGCCTCAGCAATCTGGATGGTGTTAACCGATCCGAAGATTTTGCCTGTGGTAGAAGTTTTAGCGCCGATTTTGATCTCTTTGCCTTCGATTTGAGCCACTTTAGCGAGTGCCTCGTTGCGAAGTTTTTCTTCTTTGTGAGCCTGTTGTTTCTTGTTTTCTGCAAGAATTTTCTTTGCAGATTCAGTTGCCACTGTGGCTATACCTTTGGGAATCAAAAAGTTGTTGCCGTAACCG
>JAGCNK010000007.1 GCA_017645985.1 Bacteroidales bacterium
ATTGAACCGTCGGTGTTGAAAAGCTCGATGGCAGCACCAGTAGTGGTAGCCAAGGTGTTGCGGAATACAGGAGAATAGAACATATTGGCTTTGCCAGCACGGATAACCTTGGTGTCGATACCGATGGTCTTCATGATGTCCATTCCGTACTTAAACGAGAATGCGATACCCTCCTGACCAGCGCGGTAGAGGTGAGCCGACTTGTGGATGTTGAAGTTGAGGTTGATAACGGCTGCTCCGGGGTTCTGGTTTTCGAGAACGCGTTCTGCGCCGTTGCCAAAAGGCATAATGCTGAGACCTTCGCTACCGATAGGAATTCCGGCTGCGATAGAGTCCATTTCAGAGTATGATGTCATACCACCGCCAACTTGCTTGTTGAGCCAAGAGTTGAGAATGCCGGTACCGTTGATGCAGAGCAAGATACCGAGACGGTTCTTTTCGGCAGAATGGTTAACGTGAGCAAATGTATTTACGCGCGACTGCGGATCGTATTTAACCTGCTCGCTAACGCCGTATACTACGCCCGATGTGCCGCCGGTGGCAGCAATTTCGCCAGGATTTAGCACGTTGAGCGAAAGTGCATTGTTTGGTTGGTCGCCGCCACGGTAGCTAATTTTGATACCCTTGCGGAGACCGAGTTCCTTAGCGGCCTGCTCGGTGAGCTCGCCCTGAATTGAGAATGTAGGAACAATTTCGGGGATAAGGTCTTTTGAGAAACCGTAGTAGTCTAAAAGGAACTGAGCTACGCTGTTGTTTTCAAAATCCCAAAACATACCTTCAGAAAGACCACCCACTGTGGTTTTGATTTCGCCGGTGAGCTTCATAGCGATGTAGTCGCCAGGAAGCATGATTTTGTATATCTTGCTGTAAAGCTCAGGTTCATTGTCTTTTACCCATTTGAGTTTCGACGCGGTAAAGTTGCCAGGCGAGTTGAGCAAGTGGCCGAGGCACTGCTGAGTGCCGATTTCTTTGAGAGCCTTGGCTCCGATTTCAGCGGCGCGGCTGTCGCACCAGATAATAGCGGGACGGAGGGGGTTCTGATCTTTGTCAACTGCCACAAGTCCGTGCATCTGATACGAAATACCGATAGCCTCTATCTTGGCAGGGTCAACGCACGACATGCGCATAACTTCGGCGAGGGCGAGCTTGAGGTTCTCCCACCAAAGGGTAGGCTCCTGTTCTGCCCAACCGGCACGTTTTGCGGTAATTTTCATCTCCTGTTTGGGATAGAATGCTGATCCTTCGCATTTTCCGCTGTTGGCCTCTATCAGCGATACTTTCACCGACGAACTGCCTATGTCAAAACCTAATAGATACATACTTAAAATGGTTTATTTTGTTTAAAAAATACAATTCTGTTATATACCGCAAATGTAAGAACGTTTTTGAAATTACGGATATGTTTTAAGAAAAAAAATTGAAGTAAAATGTTATAATTTGTTAATATGCTGAATATTAGTATTTTACAAAACATACTATGCAAAATAGGGTTGACAAAAAAAACGGAGCACAGACATCACGTCGCGCTCCATTTTTGTGAACTGTATTATTGAACTGTCATTATATAAGGTGTGTCGAAATCTTCTCACCTTAAAAGAATAAAACTATAAACTGTCTGTCTTTAATTGACGATGCAAAGATACATCGCGTTTTTGACATATCCAAATTTTTTAGCAAATATTTTTAAAAAAAATGATAAAAATAATCAAATTTGATTAATTAATAAAAATTGATAAGAATTGAGCATATAATTACTAATATATAATTACTTATTTTATTGCTAAAATAAAAATGATTGTGTATTAGAGCACTAATAATAAAAAAATTAAGTATGATAATAGATTATGATATCAAAATTCAAATTAGAAGAGAGTAAATGTTTGGATATAAAAAATAAAGGGTTTAAATTTGTAGTCGATAAAGTTAAACCAAAAATTATAATAAAATGAAAATCAAAACTTTAATGGCATCTTTGGCTGCCTCGCTACTTATTGTAGCATCGTGTAGAAATAATAATGAAGAAGATATTGTGGTGGATTGGGCTGCTATTAACATCAAATTTTATGTGGTGGATTACGGATTAAAAGCCAACTATGTGGCAGACAATTTTAACGATATAATCTACACCACCTCACTAACCTACCAAGACAAAACATACAAGGTGGAACGATCGTTGACAAAAGACTATATGCCACACTTTAAAGGCTTGCATGTAGATAGTTCAGCTATAGAAAAGCCTTACTTTTGTTTTGGTGAGTTAGATGGTGCAAAAAACTACGACAATGATTTTATTATCAACTTTGCCGATGGAAGTGCCGACACAATACATTTTAAGCGCGTGCACAAGGGTGAGTTAAATGTAAACGACACATGGACTCTCAACGGCAAAGAACATTCTAACAACGAGTTTATATTATATCGTAGTTGTAAAGATGGTAAATTGATCAAAGAGTATTGGTAGAAGATACTACCTTATAAAAACCCGCAGGAACTGGTACTTCAAACTTCATAATCTTGCCTGTGGCAGGGTGACGGAATGCGAGGGTGGCGGCGTGAAGGCAGACGCGATGGATGGGGTCGGTTTTGGCTCCATATTTGGCATCGCCGGCTACGGGACAGCCTATCTCGCTCATGTGAACGCGGATTTGGTTTTTGCGACCGGTGTCGAGGTTGAGTTTTACAAGCGAAAACTGGTCGTTGGAATTTAGCACTTCGTAGTTGGTAACGGCAAAGTCGCCGCCATTATTGATCCACGAAGAATGTATTTTAAGCATCTTATCCTCAGTAAGATACGATTTTATAGTGTCGCGTTTCTTGGGCGGAATACCTTCAACCACAGCGAAATAACTGCGCTCTACCACCATATTGTTCCAATCGTTGCGGAGCATATCGCGGGCACGGAGGCTTTTGGCAAACATCATTACGCCAGAGGTTTTGCGG
>JAGCNK010000062.1 GCA_017645985.1 Bacteroidales bacterium
GTAACAGGATTCGAACCTATGACCCTCTGCTTGTAAGGCAGATGCTCTGAACCAGCTGAGCTATACTCCCGTTTTTTCCAGAACGGAATGTCTTATTGTCAATTGTACATTGTCAACTATTATGTGGGAGTAACAGGATTCGAACCTATGACCCTCTGCTTGTAAGGCAGATGCTCTGAACCAGCTGAGCTATACTCCCGTTGTTAATGAACCTCGTTTGTTTTTCACGATGCAAAAGTACTTCTAATAATCCATATCTGCAAATTTTATAGCTATTTTTTTACAATATTTTTTGCGTAATATTTCAATTAGTTGAATAATTGCCGGTTATGCTGTCTATTTCTTCTTTAATTTGGCTTTCAAATACTGTCCAGTGTATGATTCTTTGCATTTTGCCACCTCTTCGGGTGTGCCGGCGCATACAATGTTGCCTCCGTTTTTGCCTCCTTCTGGTCCGAGGTCGATGATATAGTCCGCCGATTTGATAATCTCGGGGTCATGTTCGATGATGATGGCGCTGTTGCCACGGTCGATGAGCGCGTTGATGGCGTTCAAGAGGTTTTTGATGTCGTGGAAATGAAGTCCCGTGGTGGGTTCGTCGAATATGAATACTGTGTGCTCGTCGCGTTTTTCGGTGAGAAGGAATGTGGCGAGTTTTATGCGCTGGTTTTCACCGCCCGACAGCGTGTTTGAGGTTTGTCCTAACTTGATGTAGTCGAGTCCCACCTGGCATAGTGCGCTGAGCTTGGCTGTGATTTTTTTTGCCGATGCCGATGTCTTGTCTTCTCCGAAGAACTCCACCGCTTCGGCTACCGACATGTTTAGCACGTCGTAAATGTTCTTGCCGCGGTATTTTACGTCGAGCACCTCGTCTTTGAAACGTTTGCCGCCGCAGCTTTCGCACACAAGGTATACGTCGGCCATAAACTGCATCTCCACCTTGATAACTCCGTCGCCTTGGCACTCTTCGCATCGTCCGCCGTCGGTGTTGAACGAGAAATGTCCCGCCGTGAATCCCATCTGTTTCGACAATTGCTGCGAGGCGTAGAGCTTGCGTATTTCGTCAAACGCGCCTATGAATGTCACGGGGTTGGAGCGCGACGATTTGCCTATCGGGTTTTGGTCGATGATTTCCACGTTTTGTATCATCTTGATGTCGCCTTCGATAGAGTCGTGCTCGCCGGGTTTTATGCCAGTGTCGGTAAGTTGCTGTGCCAGTGCGGGGTAGAGTATTCCCTTGATTAGCGACGATTTGCCCGAGCCGCTCACGCCTGTGATCACGGTCATCATATAGAGCGGAATGTCCACGTTGATGTTTTTGAGGTTGTTCATTCTTGCTCCTTTTACGGTGATGCGTGGCGACGCTTTCGGATTCCATATCCGTCGTGTGGGTATGTCGATTTTTTCGCGGCCGGTAAGGTATCTGGCGGTGAGGCTGTCGGCTGTTTCTAACTGTTTGATAGAGCCTTGAAACATTATTTCACCACCGTAGATTCCTGCTTTTGGTCCTATGTCGATTATCTCGTCGGCTGAACGTATGATGTCCTCGTCGTGTTCCACCACAATGACGGTGTTGCCTAAGTCGCGGAGGTTTTTTAGCACCTTGATAAGTTTGGCTGTGTCGCGTGTGTGCAGACCTATGCTCGGCTCGTCTAGTATGTAGAGCGAACCCGTAAGGCTCGAGCCTAGCGATGTGGCAAGGTTGATTCGCTGCGATTCGCCGCCTGACAGGGTAGAGGATAGGCGGTTGAGGTTAAGATAGTTGAGCCCCACGTCGCACAGAAATTGCAGTCGCGAGAGTATCTCTTTTAATATTCTGTCGGCTACAGTTTTTTCGGTTTCGGTCAGCTCTATTGTCTTGAAAAATTGCAACAGCTCGTCTACCGGCATTGTTACCAGCTGGTCGATGCTGCGGTTGCACACTTTTATATATTGTGCCTCTTTTTTGAGACGTGTGCCGTGGCAGTCGGGACATTCGGTTACGCCTCTGTATCGCGACAGCAGCACTCTGTACTGTATTTTGTAGCACTCTTTTTCCAGCATCTTGAAAAACTCGTTGATGCCGTAGCTTCCGTTCCACAGTATGTCCAACTCGCTTTTGGTCAGCTCCATATAGGGCTTGTGAATCGGAAACTGTTTGTAATGCGTGCGCTCAAAATACTCTTTGAATTTGTTCATCTGCAATCCGCTCCAGCATTTTACTGCGTTGTCGTGAACTGAGAGACTTTTGTTGGGCACTACCAAGTCGGGGTCGATGCCGATTACCGAGCCTGTGCCCTCGCAGGTGGGACAAGCGCCTATCGGATTGTTGAACGTGAAGGTGTAAATGGTTGGTTCTTCGAACTTTATGCCGTCGGCTTCGAATCTTGTGCAGAAACTTTCGCGAAGAGTTTCGTCGCCGTTTTGTATTTCTATCATGCAGTCGCCGCCGCCTTCGTAAAAGGCAGTTTGAACGCTGTCGCCCATTCGGCTCATGGCGTCGGGTCTGGTGCTGCTCTTGAAACGGTCGATGAGCAGGTATATCTCTTTGTGTTTTTTGCTGAAATTCTTTTGCTGAATGGCGTCGGCTATGGTTATGATCTCCTTGTCTTTTCCGTCTACAGCCATTAAACGTGTTATACCTTGAGCCATAAGTATTTGCAACTGCTGCTCAATTGTTCTTCCTTCAGAAACGACCACAGGCGCCAGAAGAGTTACCTTTGTGCCTTCGGGAAAACTTACTATGCGGTTTACCACGTCGTCAACGCTGTGGCGCTTAACTACTTGTCCGCTTACGGGCGAGATGGTTTTGCCTATACGAGCATAGAGCAGTTTCATATAGTCGTAAATCTCGGTGGCAGTGCCCACTGTGCTTCGGGTGTTTTTGCTTGTTACCTTCTGCTCTATGGCTATGGCTGGCGGAATGCCTTTGATATAGTCTACCTCAGGTTTTGTGATTCTGCCCAGAAACTGTCGTGCGTATGCCGAAAGGCTCTCCACGTAGCGTCGCTGACCCTCGGCGTAGAGAGTGTCGAATGCGAGAGTGGATTTGCCCGAACCGCTCAGTCCGGTGATTACTATGAATTTGTTTCGCGGAATTTCTAGCGATATATTTTTGAGGTTGTGCAGCCTTGCGCCTTTGATTACGATGTTTTCTGATTCGGACTCAGTGCCGCCCTTTTTTTTGTTTTCCATGCTTTGGTCTTATACAATTTTTGCAAAATTACATGATTTCTTGTTTTTTTTCGGCTCTTTTTGTTTAATTTTGCCGATTATTAATAAAAAAGTAAAATTTACGACAATGATACAACGTATTCAGACAGTTTATTGGTTTTTGGCTGCTTTGGCGGCTTGTATGATGCTTCCTTTTGAATGGATGCAGTTGATAGTTACCGATGGCGACTATGAGTTTGCCGCATCTGGTATCAACCGTATTTCAGGCACTGAGGTTCAGAATGTTATCAGCGGAATTCCCCTAATCGCCTATATTTTGGCGTTCGCTGTTTTCAATATCGTTATTATATTTTTGTATAAGAACCGCATGTTGCAGGCTCGTCTTTCCACCATTGCCATCATCCTTGCTTTGGGGCTGTATGGCGTGATAGCTTTCTACCGCTACATGTCGTTCACCGCCGAAGTGGTGGCTTCAAGTTTCAACTGGCCTTTGCTTCTTCCCCTGGTAGCTCTCGTGTGTGTATTCTGGGCACAGCGTGGCGCAGTAAAAGACGAAATGAAGGTGAGAAGTCTCGACCGAATCAGATAATCACATCTTCATCAGCCCCTCGTCTCTCACTGCCATCAGCACGGCGCTTGCCGACACTATATAATATTGCTCGTTGTTGAATTTGATTTCAATGGCGCTGGTGCGCTGGTATACGGCTAGGTCGCCGCGCTCTACTTGCAACGGTATGAATTTCAGATGTTTGCTGTTCTTTTTCCACGGCTCGTCGTATTCGTCGGAGGCGGGAATGGGATAGCCGGGACCTGTTTTGATCACGTAGCCGAGACTTATTTTGTCGTTGTCGATGACGCTCGCAGGCAGGTAGAGACCCGATTCGGTCTTCTCCTGTGGGTATTTGGGCTTGATTAATACCTTGTCGCTCATTATCACGAGCTGTTCTAAATCTTTTTCTTTTAAGTTTATGGTCATTTTTGCAAAATTTTTCGGAGCAAATTTATAAATTTGTCGCCAAATTCCTAATCAAAAAATATAAAAATGAGAAACCGTACAGGACAGATATATACAGATGTTGAGATTACCAACGTGGCAGCCGAAGGAAAGGCGTTAGCCAAAATCGACAACATGGTGGTTTTTGTAAAGGGCGTTGTGCCGGGCGATGTGGTTGACATACAGATTACCCACCGCAGCCGCAACTTCCGCGAGGCCAAGCCTATAGCGTTTAAAAAATATTCCGAAAACCGCGCCGTGCCACAGTGCCAGCATTTTGGTATCTGCGGAGGATGCGTTTGGCAAAATCTTCCTTACAATCTGCAACTCAAGTACAAACAGCAGCAGGTGGAGGACGCTTTTACCCATATCGCCAAAATTCCTATTCCTGAGGTTTCTGCCATTCTGCCGTCGGAAAAGCAATATTTTTATCGCAACAAACTTGAATTTACATTCGCCTCGTGCCGCTGGCTCACCGAAAACGAAATGGAAGTGCCCGACTCCGAAAAACAACTTCAGGGTCTCGGTTTCCATATTCCGGGACGATTCGACAAGGTTTTAGACCTTCAAAAATGTCTGCTTCAAGACGACCCTTCAAATCAAATTCGCCTTGCTGCCAAGCAATATGCCATTGATCACAATCTTCAGTTCTTCAACCTCAAATCGCAGGTCGGATTCTTGCGCAACATATTGATTCGTACATCGTTGAGCGGCGAGGTGATGGTTATTATGGTGTTCAACGATGGCGACGAACAGGAGCGCAACAAGATGATGGACTACCTTTGCGAACAGTTTCCGCAGATTACGTCGATGAACTATTTTATTAATACTAAGCGAAATAGCGACTATTCCGACCTCGAATCGCATTGCTATCGCGGCAAAGACCATATCACCGAACTGCTTGGCGACCTGAAATTCAAGGTTCAACCCAAGTCGTTTTATCAGACCAACTCGCGACAGGCACTTATATTATATAGTGTGGCAAAAGATTTTGCCGCCCTCACTGGCAACGAAACTGTCTACGACCTTTACACAGGCACTGGTACAATTGCCAACTTTGTGGCTCGCAACGCTAAGAAAGTGGTTGGTATTGAGTACATTGCCGAGGCTATCGAAGATGCCAAGGTTAATAGTAAACTCAATAATATCGACAACACTGCTTTTTATGCCGGTGATATGAAAGATGTTCTTACTCAGGATTTTATCAATCAAAATGGCAGTCCCGATGTAATGATTATCGACCCGCCTCGCGCCGGAATGCACCCCGACGTGGTGAAGACTATTCTCAACGCCGCGCCAGAAAAAATCGTTTATGTAAGTTGCAATCCAGCCACTCAGGCTCGCGACGCGGCTCTCCTTCACGAACTTTACGATGTGATAAAGATTCAGCCTGTGGATATGTTTCCGCAGACTCATCACGTTGAAAATGTAATACTAATGCATCGACGCTCATAGTTATGAAAGCACTCTTGACGGTTTTGATGATTCTCTTTTTGGGGAATGTGGCTGCGGCTCAGGTTGTTACTTTGTCGGGTTCGCAAAAACGTGTGCCCGGTAGCAATGCCGAACTGGAGTCCAAAACCGTCAAGATAACTAAAACAAAGACCATAATCTCGGTCACCGGCCACCACAACGGTTTCTGGATTGTGAAAAACGGAAAGCAGGAAAAGGCTTTCTGGAACGAAAAACAGTCGGCTGATGCAGTCGGTTACAAGCTTGCCAAGGGTGACTACCAGGTGTATCCCAATATCAAATCAGGAGAAAACTATGCTGATATTACCATAAAACTGCAATAGCCATGCGCTATATTCTCCATATCGACCTCGATACTTTTTTCGTTTCGGTGGAACGGCTGCTCAATCCCGAACTCATCGGCAAACCTGTGCTCTGTGGTGGCACTTCGGAGCGTTCGGTGGTGAGCACGGCAAGTTACGAGGCTCGCAAATTCGGCGCACATTCGGGTATGCCTATGGTTACGGCTCGCAGGCTCTGTCCTCAGGCGGTGGTGGTTTACAGTGGTCACAAGATATATTCGCAATATTCTCAGATGGTTACCGATATCGTTGAGGCCGAGGCGCCGCTTTACGAGAAAGCCTCTGTCGACGAGTTTTATATCGACCTTTCGGGTATGGACAAGTATTTCAACGTGTTGGAATGGAGCCACAACCTGCGTATGCGTATCATCAACGAAACCAAACTGCCTATATCATTCGGACTTGCCCCTAACAAGACCGTTGCCAAGATAGCCTCTGCCAAGGCCAAACCTATGGGCGAGCTTTTTGTTGATTACGGCCAGGTGCAGGATTTTCTCGATCCGCTGCCTGTGCAGAAGATTCCTGGGGTGGGGGAGTCGTCCCTTCCTAAAATCAACAGCCTTGGCATCCATACCATCAAAGAGCTCCGCATGTATCCCAAATCTCTGTTTGTGCGCACCTTTGGCAAATACGGCGAAATAATGTGGCAGAAGGCCAACGGCATCGACGACACTCCGCTCTGCACCTACCGCGATCCTAAGTCTATCAGCAACGAAACCACTTTTGAAACCGACGTCCGCGACCGCCAGATTCTCATCGACACTATTATATTTATGTGTGACGCACTGTCGCACCGTATGCGCAAACTCGGCAAAAACTGCGTTGGCGTATCCATCAAACTGCGTTTCCCCACATTCAAAACCGTAGAAAAGAGCCGCCGCATATCATCCACCAACTTTACCGACACTATTATCTCCACTGCGCAATTGCTTTTCAATCAATTATATAATGGTGAGGCGATACGTCTAATCGGTGTCAAGTTCGACATCTCCGACCAGACGATCCAAAACAGCATTTTTGATTATTCGCCCAAAAAGCAGAACCTCTACCGAGCCATCGATTCGCTTCAAGACCGCTTCGGAAGTTCCGTGATTCAGCGTGGCAGCACCATCTCTAATGAGTCGAAAGAAGAAGAATCCAACTCATAACGCCATTTTCGCCGCTTTTGGATTCTTCTTGCCGCCCTTGTATCATCGTCATTTCCACCTCTTTGAAAAAAAATGCGTAAAACTCGTAAAAAAACACCCAAAAAATTTGGAAGTAGGGATAAAAAGTCCTTACCTTTGCACCCGCAAAAACAAAGAACGACGCACGTTGAAAGAAGGAGTTGAAAGTGAAAAAAACTTGAAACTTTAACGAAAACTAAACATTGAAGGTTTGGCGGAGACGGAAATCCTCTTTAACTTTGCACCGCGAAATTTGAGAAACAAACTTCGCCACGCACATTGAAAATACTGACAGGAAGCACAAGGCGTTTGAGCACACCTTA
>JAGCNK010000063.1 GCA_017645985.1 Bacteroidales bacterium
CAATTGGCGTACCCCATCATAAGACGATGGATGCCGAATAATCCAGTAAACAAACAAACTACCAACATAGATATTTTGGAACGAGGCTTTAAAGCTGCCTTTTTGGGTGAATTTTCTTCTGCCATAATAAAACGAATTAAATTGTCTTGAAATTTAAGTGTAAATATAAGATGATTTTTTCAAGGAATCAAAGTTTTTTTATATTTTTTCAATAAAAATTTCTACAACCAAAAACAATATAGCCAATGCCACGAACCACTTCCATAATGGTTTAGAAGTCGCATTTTGAACAATTTCATGAGCGAACGACAATCCTGACGAATTAAAAATATTAACCTTGGTCAAGATTTTAGACTCGATTTTTTCTGCCACATCATCTGCATTGAAATAGTTTAACTGCGATTCGCCTCTATTGAAATTAAACGCGAAAGATGCTATTTGCTTGCTATTGTCGGTAAGGTCGTAAAATCCGGCTTGCGACGCGCCATCTTCGGCAAAAACCATATAGTTTTGGTTGGCGTCGGGACCCGAAATTCTGGGAATAAACTCGTATCCGCTGTCACGATAGCGTAGATAAAGTTTCGAGCCTTCAGAAATATTATCAATCCTTTGCGACACACCATCATTGCGACCAATAATTAAATAAGGTGTGGTAGCCTCGCCGCTCATAGATGCGGCATTGTAAACAATAGGCACAAAAAGACGGTGGGTTACAAAATTGCCAGATTTTTCGTCCAACGGGCAGTAAAACACAAACGCCCTACCAGAGCGGTAACGGCAGAAGGTGAGGATTTTTTTGTAAGAATCGCTCTCCAACACCACCTCCTCATGAGCATAGGCATTAGCCATTGAGTTGAAATACTTGGTAACCGTAGGCAGGTCGGTGTTTTCTTTTATCTCCCTCACTGCCGAACGCAAAAGCGGCGAGGTGACATCCACCTTTGAAACTGTGCAACTGATAGTGTCTTTTGAAATCAACGCATTGCATTGCAGCTGGTTGAGCAGATAGTTGTAGTCAGAGATATTGCCCGAGAACGACGGCACAAAAATCAGATTTCCGCCAGTGGAGACAAAACTGTGCACAGCCGTGGCAAGATTGTGAGGGATAGATGGCAGCTGATTGAGTATCACAGTCTTGTATCGTTGCAGGTCGAGGTCGGCTTTAGCAACATCGGTACAAATATCAGCCGCAAAAGCCTCATCGCCGTCGAACAAAGCCGTAAAATACTTGTTCACAGATTGTTCGCCAATAATTAGCACCTTGGCAAGAGTGTCGAGGCGGTACGAGAAATACAAAGTGTTGTCGAAATCCACCGGCGAATCAGTTATGCCCAAAATGCCGTTCACAAAGGTTTGCGGTTCGTTTACATACTTGACAGTGAGTTCCTTGCGTTCGCCCGAATTTATCGAAAACTGCTGAACGCTCTTTTGCTTGCCGTTGATTACAAGTGTCAGAGGAACATTGTTATAAGTATTTGTTCCATAGTTTTTTACAAATACGGTTAGTTCCTCTTGTCCACCAGAGCGGCGCAGAGGAGTATTAAAGATGCAAGTGTCGATTGCCAGATTTGAAAGGCTCTCGGGCTGAACAGGCACAATGTTTACCTGCGTGAGCGAGTCGGCGGCAAGGTTGTCGAAATCGCAGATATTCTGCTGAAAATCAGATACTAAAAAAATATTTTTGGAAACATCCGTGGGAATATCCAACAGGTTAAGGTTTTGCGAAGCCTTATTTATCACCTCCGACAATGTGCGCACCGACGGAGAAATTGTCACATTCTGCAAAAAATCTCTGATAGTAAGCGCGTTGACAAGGCGGAAATGTTCCTGCGAAAAATCGTTGGTGAGAAAAAGAAACTTGGTTTCGGGCGGATACGCGTCGGCAATCTCAAGCACACGGTTTTTGGCAGTCTCAATAGCGGGAACCATATTGTCGCCGGTCTGCATGCTGAACGAGTTGTCGAGATAAATCACCGGCGGAGCGGGCTGTTTCTGAGCCACAGTGTTTGGCGACGAATTAATTACCGGCTGAGCAAACGCCAGCACCAAGGCGGCGATAGCGAGCATACGCAGCAACATCAGAATAATCTGTTTAAGCACCGACTTGCGTCTGGTGGTCTGACGTATGTTTTCAATAAAACGTATATCGCTGAAATATACGGTCTTGTATTTGCGGAAATTAAACAAATGTATTATAGGCGGAACCAGCACGGCAAATCCCGCCCACAGAAATATCGGATTCAAAAAAAACATTTGTTTTAATCTCCCTAATTATTTCTCTATCTGTTTTTTGGCGAGGTCGATAATCGAGAGATCCCAGGGTGCGATCATACACATCACGTTGTCGAAAATGCCGTCGGGGTTTTTGGCAATCACGTTGTACAACTCGGCTATTCCGTCGATACCCTCTTTGATATACTGAATTATCTCTTCATCAGACGAAAACGAGCTGATGGCTCTGTAATGCGGAAACTCCACTCCCACACCACCTCTGAACGACGAGAATGTGACTTCGGGTCCCGAAATCCATCCTGCGAGCTGATGACGGAAGAACTTCAGGTACTGAGTTCTCAATTGGGGATTCGAGCCGTTGGTGCGCACAAGCACATTAACTCCGGCGTGACTGTAAGCCTGTCCTTGAGGTTCCTGCTTGCGGAAGAATCCGGCGTTGAAACCGAACACGTACTGCATTTCGTCGCGGACAAATCCGAGACCGTAAAAATGCCACTCCTCGCTGATGCGCTGATGTGTGTATTTGCCGAGACGCTCTGTGTAATATTCGCGTATTTGAGTGATAATCTTCCTGCGGCGTTCTTTTATTTCTTCTGCTTCAATCATTTCTGAATCAATAATTTATGTCTGTTTAGTGTATTGCCGTTTGTTTTACGGTTACAAATATACAAATAATAATACAAATATGCAGCCAAAATCTACAATTTTATAGATATTTTTACATTAAAACGCCTCGAGGTCAGACGGTCGGGCACGGCATACTGCGCACCCACCCCTTCGGATGCGCTGCGCTGCGACGGCACAACAGTGATCCAACTGTACGAGACGGTGTTTTTAATGTCGAACAAATTGAAAATATCCACACCTATATTTATAGACCGTCCTGGCTTCAATTTCTCTCTCCACAATGCCGCCTCCAGTCCAAAATCGGCGCGAAGATACTGCTTGCTGCGGTACACGGCCGTGTGCCTGGGCATATTTTCTGGTCCGAAAGGCAGAGGCGTGGCGTACACCAGGGTGACATTCATCCCCAAAAAATCAAACCTCGGGAAATAATCTCGGAAAAAGAGGCTGGATGTAAACCTGCGGTCGTCGGGTCGGGGAATATAGCCATAGCCATCGCCACGGATGTCTTCCTCGGTCTTCAGCAACGAAATGCTAAGCCACGAATCCATACCTTTGACAAACTCGCCGTAAATTTTAAAGTCAGCACCTGCGGCATATCCGTCGGCAAGTTGGCGTGCGTAATAGGTAATCTTCACATTGTCAACGGTGTAAGGCACTATATCGGAGAGCTTTTTGTAATACGCTTCTGCGGTAATCTTAAAAGGGCGGTTCCACATTCTGAAGTCGTGATATGCGCCTACAACCAAGTGCAGCGACTTCTGTGGATTGTTAGAAAGCAACGGGGTGCCGTCGGAATTCATCAACTCGCGAAATGTGAGGGGCTGCACATATCGTCCCGCCGAAATACGGAAGTTGTAGCCGTTGAATGATTTTGGAACGATATACAAAGAGAGTCTCGGACTAACCGAAACAATTTGAGAAAAATCTGAATAACAAGCCCTTACACCCAAATTGGCGGATATATCCACATTCGAAAGGCTGAAATCGTACTTGTCGTAAAGGTATGCCGAAAAATCTGGGCGAGCCAATGCGGTAGCACGTTGGTTGTAGCGCCACATAGCCAACGACTTGTCGGAATTGACAAAAAATCCTGCCGAATCCATTGTCTGCCACTCGTTTACACTACCTTCTACATCACAGAGAACAGCCTGTGTGCCCCATCCTATCTTGTTAGAAGCCACAAAATAGACTCCGCTATATTTAATGGTGGCAATATGCGCCCTCATAGTGTTTCGAGCGTGGCTGAGGCTCTCTCCCACCCCTATGTCGGCGGCGGCGAGACTGTCGTCGGGTTCTCCCAAACGGCGGTCGAGACTGCTCAGAAGATAGGCAGCTGCAATGTCGTAGCCAACGTTTTCTTTAAGTGCGTACACCGCGGCAGTAGCGGTCATCTTGATGCTTTGACGGTCGGAATATTCCACTGCCGCCGCACCTATTGCGCTCGAATATGTGTCGTGCTCGCTGCCTGCATAATAGATATTCATCTGCAAAGCGTTTTGCATTGTGCCAAACGAGGTGGTCTGACTTTTTGGAACAAAAGAGAACTTGTTTGACGACACCATTCCCAACGCCCACAGGTTTATCCTGTCAGATAGTTTGTATGTTGAAAACAGCTGAAAATCAGAGTACGAAGGATTGTATTCGCCTTTTTTCTCGAGCGAATTAAGAATGTATTTCGATGTGCGGTATCTAATTCCTGAAATTAAAGTAAACTTGGCATTTTTAGACACCGTCTCGCCAGCCACCGAACCTCCCATCAGACCAGCTGTTATTGACAAAGAGTTTCGGTCAGGCCGACGGTACGACACATCAAGCACCGACGACATCTTGTCGCCATATTCGGCGCCGAATCCGCCAGACGAGAACTCCACCTTGCCAGCCAAATCGCTGTTAACAATCGAAAGACCCTCCTGCTCGCCACTTCGCACAAAAAGCGGACGATAAATCTCCACTCCATTGATATACACGAGGTTCTCGTCGAAACTGCCACCGCGAACATTGTACTGCGACGATAGTTCCGACACCGAGCTAACGCCGGGTTGCATCTTCACCACCTGCTCGATATAGTTGCCATCGGCAGAAGTTGCGTGCTGATAGTCGCCTCGTCTGATAGCCTGTCCCCTGCCGCCGGTGCGTCCTTGCACGGTTACGGTGTCGATCTCCTTGTGCAGAGAATCTGATTGCGCCCACGCCATACAGGGCAGAATCGCAACTAACACCGAAAACAAGCATTTAAACCCTTTCATGCCGCAAAAATATCAAAATGACTGATATTTTATTTATTCAATAAAAAAATAATTACTAATTTTGCCAACAAAAAATTTTTACAAAAATGGCAGAAAACACAAACCAGACACCCGAAAATCAAGAGGAACTAAGCAAAAAAGATTTTCACGAGATAATGATGAAACAATACGAACTGATTAATTCTCAGTTTAGTACAATTCGTCAGTTACAGTTAGACAACGAAGAACGTAGCGCCGAGTTTGACCTTACCCGCCTTATTCCCGGATTCTTACGCAGAAAAAAAGACAATGAAGACAACAAGGGCAAAACAAAGAATGGCAACGGTGTAATTGCTCGATTTGGTAGGTTTTGTTTATTAACCGTAGCCCGCAGTTTCAAAATCGTGGTTGCGCTCACACTCCTGGGCTTGATTGCCGGAATTGTTATGTATGCCACCAGCGACAAATATTATGTAAGCAAAATCAAGTATTCTTCGGGCGCGTTGGGCAACCAGTTTTTTTGCTGGTCAGATCGACAACCTCGGTACTATGGCAGGATCTGCTCCCGAGTTTTTGGCACAACGTCTCAACATCTCTTTAGAATCAGCAAACAAAATTAAGCATATCCAATTTCAAGAGTTCACCGAATATCGTGCCACCAAAAAGAAAATGGTAAACGACTCTACATTCCAAGAGTATAGCTACTATCCGTTTTTTGAGATAATTTTAATGGTGTCTGACAACTCCGTTTTGCAGGAAGCAGAGGACAAAATTACAAGCTACTTAGGCAACAACAATTACATCGATAACCGTCTTGCCACTATGGCGAGTGGTATTGAGAGCCAAGTTGAAGACTTGTCAAAACAGATTGCGAATATGGATTCGCTCTCAAGCGCAGCCGTTAGCCGCGTTAAGAACTCCACAGAAAACCAGTTTTTTGTAAAAGAGACTGGTCTCGACGGCAAAGGCATCATCCTCAATCAGGGCGAACCTATTGATGGTATTATCACCACTATTATTAAGGATGCTAGAATCACCTCTGCCAAGAAAGGTCTGCTGAAGGAGCAGCTAGCCGACATTGCCAACGACCGCTTTTCACTTGTTGAACATTATACAGTAAGCAACAATTACCAATTTCCGAAGTTAAGTTCAATCATTGTATATACCGTATTGGGACTTGCCTTCGGAATCATTGTGGCATTCGGCATTGCAATATTCAAACTGATGGCAAAGAAGGTTGACGAGTTAGAAAAAAGCGAAGCTGCCGCCTAAAAAGGCACAATAATTGAGCAGATACCACATATTAATCATCTTAAAAGATATTATTATGAAAGGCATTATTCTAGCAGGCGGTTCAGGCACAAGACTCTACCCTATCACCAAAGCTATAAGCAAACAGCTTCTGCCGGTATACGACAAGCCGATGATTTATTATCCGCTGTCAACGCTTATGTTGGCTGGCATCAGAGAAATTCTGATTATTTCAACACCTCAGGATTTACCTTTGTTTGAAAGGCTGTTGGGCTCTGGCGAAGACCTTGGTTTGAAGTTTTCGTATGTGGAACAACCCCGTCCCGAAGGTCTTGCTCAGGCATTTATCCTTGGAAAAGATTTTATTGGGGATGATAGTGCTTGCTTGGTTTTAGGCGACAATATCTTCTACGGACACGGTCTTCCCAATCTGCTCAAAGACGCACGTAAAAATGTGGAAGAGAAAAACATAGCCACAGTTTTTGGCTATCAGGTTACCGACCCCGAACGTTATGGTGTAATCGCTTTCGACAAAGAGGGACGCGCTACTTCTATTGAAGAAAAACCGGCTCATCCTAAATCTAATTACGCCGTGGTTGGTCTTTATTTCTACCCCAACGACGTGGTGAAGATTGCATCTGAAATCAAGCCCTCGGCTCGTGGCGAATTGGAAATAACCACCGTAAACCAATGCTACTTAGAGCAAAACCGCATCGGCGTGGAACTTATGGGGCGTGGATTTGCTTGGCTCGACACCGGCACTCACGAATCGCTCAACGAGGCAGGAAGTTTTATTCAAACCATCGAAACCCGTCAAGGCTTGAAAATTTCGTGCGTTGAGGAGATTGCTTACAAACTCGGCTATATTTCTGCCGAAAAATTGAAACAACTTGCCACACCGTTGGCTAAAAACGGATATGGACAGTATCTTTTGAAACTTGCAGAAGAAGGAAACAATTAACATTATGGAATTTAAGCAATTATCAATTCACGGACTTTGGGTTATTGAGCCCAAAGTTTTTGGCGATAAACGCGGATATTTTTGCGAAACGTTTAAGAAAGAACTTTTTGAACAGAATATCGGCAAGGTAAATTTTATTCAAGAAAACGAATCGAGTAGTAGCTATGGAGTTTTGCG
>JAGCNK010000064.1 GCA_017645985.1 Bacteroidales bacterium
TTGCGTCAGATATTTGCGATGCGCGTCCTTTGTAGATTACCATCTGGTCGGGCACGTCGTTCATCTGGTAATAGATTTTTACTTTGCCTTTCTTCTTTTTGAGGTCGAAGGTCTTAACGGTGCTGTGGTAACCTTTGGAGCGGATTTCGGTGCCGCAGGGAAGTATCTCCTCGCTAAACTCTAACGATTTTTTGGGGATGATGATGGTCTTGTTGGGCGTGTACATAAACGAACCGATAAACTCGTCGTGACCCTGTGCGGTGATTTTTACGTCTACCTTGTCGGTGGTGTCGGCGTTGAGTTGGTCGATAGTAGCCTTGCCTTTCACGTCGCTGCGGTCGTCGAACACCTGACCTTTGCACTCCAAGTGAACTGTGGCGTCGGCAAGCGGATTGCCGGTCTCCTCGTCAACGATAGTGAGCACAATGCCTTTTACCACTTGAACAGGTTCGGGAGCGGGTTGGGGCTCAGGTTCGGGTTGCGGTTCGGGAGCAGGTTGAGGCTCGGGCTGCGGTTCGGGTTCGGGCTGTGTGTTGGTGTCGGTAGAATCTGCAACTGCTACTACGGGAGTTGAAGTTTTATCTACGATAACAGGTACTAAGTACTTGTAAATCACGAAACCAAGAATTGCCAACAAAGGCAGCAGCCATATCAAGAACAACCACGGACTGCGGCCTACATACATATTTACAAGTTCCTTGTCCTTGGTGCATTCGCACTGAGTCTGCGTGGTTTTGTTTTTGTATTCGGTGGTGATAACGTATTTTTTGCCGCGGGGCAGTTCGTTGACATACACACGACCGTTCTCGTTGGTGATGCGGTTGATATCCTTGTGACCATCCGAAATGGTAACGCGGAGGTTGGGAATATCTTGTTTCTTCTTGTTCTGAATATGGATTTCGAGGTCGGAGATGGCTGCCTTGCCGAGGATTTTCAGACCTTTGAGAATGTAGAGGTCGTTGTCCTTGGTGAATTGGAACTTGTGGCGGCGGCTTCCGAGACCGTCGATCATCTGAGTGCAGGTAACCTCGGTGTCGAACGGCACTTTGTTGAGAGTGATTTCGCCGTTGTCGTTGGTTACAAGTTCGGTTTTGTAGTCGTCGAACTCACAGCGGATGAGCGAGTTGGTGATGATAGCGCCGCTGTCGTCGAGCACGCGGATGTTCATCACGCCTTCGGTGGATTTCTTTTTCACCTTGATTTCCGCCATATTGAAACCTTCCTGAGTGGTGAGGTCGATAATGGCGCGGTTGAAATTCTTGTCGGTGCAAGTAATTGTTACTTCGGCGTTTACTGGCAGATTGTCAACAATCACCTTTCCGTTTTTGTCGGATGTGAACGAGTGACTTGCGCCCGGATATTCTATGGTGATATCCACATTTGGCACAGTTTCGCCGCTGTCGTTGATTACAGTGGTTTCGAGTTCTGCCGACGGAGATGAGCCGTTGAAAATATATTCGTCGCGCTGCGGGTCGCATACAAACGACTGGGTGATGTCGTCCTGCTTTGCGATAATTTCTGTTTTTTCGGGAATGTCGCGGAGGGTGATTCGTCCGTTCTGGTCGGCGGTTTCGTGGAAAGTGCGTCCGTCGTAGGTGAACGATATAGTTGCGCCCGGTATCGGCTTGCCGTTCTTGTCTACGATTTTGAAAGTCATATCGGCGCTCTTGGTTCCAATCAGGAGGTGATATTCGTCGCTACCGTCGCAGATGTATTCTGTGAGCGAGTTTTCTTCGTCGGTTTCGGCGGTGAACTTGTCGCCGAGGGGAATATCCTCAACGCAAGCGTAGCCCATACTGTCGGTCTGCAGTTGGTAGATCTTGCCGAGATGGTTCACTACCACTTTTTTGTTTACCGATGGAGTGCCGTTGTCGAGCACTTTGATTTTTATGGTGTCCACTTTGAGCGGAACAAGTTTCTTGATGATACCCGAGCCGGAGTTGAAGTCGTCGCCGATGAAACCCCACCTTATTAATACATAGTTGACCTTTCCGTTAGAATTAGTGATTCGGAAGATGTTGTCGTAGTCGGGAATTTCGATGCACGAGTCGAGGATTTCAAAAATCTCGTCGATTTCGTGCTTGTCGCCCTTGCGGAGCATATAGTAAGCCGATTTGTACATACGGTTTACCTGGTATTTGATTCTTCCCTTGGCGGTTTTCTGTTCCTCTTCGGTAAGTTTGTTGAATGGTTCTGGATTGCCGTCAAACTCGGTGTGCCAAGTGATTTTGTCCTGACCTGCCGGAATGGGTTTTGCAAGCACGGTGTACTCCTTACCCTCCTCAAACAGTTTTTTAAGTTGGTTGTAGCGTTTAATGTTTTCGCTCGTTCCTGCGGTAAAGACCGGTCTTACCGACGATATGTCGGTGGTTATTATGGGTTGGCTCATTTTGCTTTTCTATTGTTTTCTTGTATGTTTGTGTTTTATAATATTTTAATCATTTTGAATCCTACTAACGGCTCGCCCTCGAATTCGGCTTTGCAGTCGGCTCCGTCGGTCTTGTTGCCGTCCTGGCTGCAGGTGAACTTGTATGGGTGGTATCCGTCGTCGGGATAGTTTTCGTTGGTGGCGTCCGAAGTCTGCTGCAACACCAGTTTGCCGTCGGCGAATGTTACAGTGAGCGGCGAACGGAAGTCCTTGCCATCGGCCTGAGAATAAACGATTTCGCCTTTGCCGCCGTTTTCGATAGTGAAGAACAGACGGATGTCGACAGAGTCTTTGGTAGAGTAGAGGTCGGTGGTGCTTTTCCACTTACCCTGCGCAAAGTCGGCGTTGGTGGCGTCGTCGGGAATGTTGAGCACTCCGCCGGGACTTTTCAATGCGGCTTCGATTTGTAGCAGAGGACCAATCTGAGGATTGCTGTTGAGCGGTTTGGCGGTCTTTTTCAAGATGGCCACAATGTCTTCGGCTTTGATGTGGGGATGGGCTGAACGCATCAACGCTGCCGCACCTGCCACTATGGGACTTGCCATACTTGTGCCGTCGAGATATTCATATTTGGCTCCGGGAACGCTGCTGTAAATGTCGACACCGGGTGCCGAAATGGTGGCATATTCGCCGTGGTTGCTAAACTCGGCTTTGGGTTTTGCGTTTTTCTGATACGCCGACACTGTGAGAGTTTTGGGCGAACGTGCAAAAGGGTCGATGCCCGTGATGATGTTCTGGTTGCCTGCCGCAATCACAAGCACAATGTCCTCGTCGAGACTGAATTGAAAAAGGTCGCTCCAAAACTGGGCCTCGTCGGGATATTCGTTGTGGGCAAGTTCGCGCTGCTGGCTTGTGGGCAGCGAAAGAATCTCCTCGCCGAAATATGTTCCGAGCGAGAGGTTTACCACCTTGGCGTTGTGGTGAATGGCGTAGAGAATGCCAGCCACTACTGAAATGGTTTGCATATTGCCATATTCGTCGGCTATCTTGATAGGCATAAGTTTGCAGTTGGGAGCAATGCCGCACAATCCTTGTCCGTTGTCGGCGAGACCCACTGCAGTGCCAGCCACGTGTGTGCCGTGCTCGTTGCCTTCGCCTCCGCAAACCGACACCTGTGTGCTGCCGGTGGTGATGTCGTAGGGCGAAACAATCTTGCCTTTAAATTCGGGGTGGTTGAGGTCGAAACCGTTGTCTACCACAGCCACTATTACGTTGGGGTCGCCTTTGGTGATGTCCCACGCCTGATATGCCTGAACCTCATTGAAATACCAGGCTTTTTTTGCTTCCGAAAAAGCAGGGTCGGAGGCTTTGTATTCGCCTGTGAACATAGTGTTTGAGAACGCTAACTTCACTTCGTCCATAGCCTTCAACTTGGTCATCCACTCTTTCCATTCGCCTTCGGGTGTCTCCACCTGCATCAGTTTGATTACGGTGTCGCAATATACGATTTTCAAATCCTCAGCATACTGGTCGTGGAGTTTCTGAGCAAACGACAATGCGTTAACGCCCTTGTTGAGAGCGATGTTCACCTTGTCGGAAAACACACGGCGCCGTCCCGGGTCTTCTGGGTCGACGATTACACGTGTGGTGTCGATAGGGGGTATCACATTTGGGTTGTCGGGCAACAGATTGGAATAGTCGCCCGGATTTGTGGGGTCGTTGTTTTCGTTGTGGGTGTTGTTGCCTTCGTCTTTAGGGTCGGGCTTTCCGAAAAAGTGGAAGTAGAGCCAGACCAAGAGCAGAGCCAAAAGAATTCCAAGAAGGAACCACAGCCATCCCGGAAGACCTTTTTTCTTGCCGCCGTTGTCTGTGGGCGGAGTAGGAGGTGGGGGAGGAGGCGTTGCTCCTGCGCTCTGAGTCTGCATTGTAGGTGCAGGCGGAGGAGTGGGTTGCGGTGGCGGCGGAGGTGTAGGAGTTTCGGGTGCGGAAACCTGTGGAGCAGGTGGTTCGGGAGGTGCGGGTTGCGATATTGTGGGCATATCGGCAACGGCAGCGGCGGTAACAGGTTTTTCGATTTTGGCATCGAGTTTAAAGTTTACCTTCTGTGATTCTTCGCTACTGAAACCCCAGATAGTGAGCACTATACGTTCGCCGTCAACGATTACAGAATCGAGCGAAGGTACTTCGATGGCAAGAAGTAGCAGTTCGCCGAGTTCTTTTTGGTGAGGGTCGCCCGACTGCGAAAGTTCGTTGGCAAAATTCTTTATCTTGTTGATAATGGTTTGCAGATTAACACGCGCCTGTTCTTGTTTAGCGGCGTCTAATTGCGTAAAGGGCACACCGTTGGGTACAGCCGCGCTCATCCATCGTGCTTGTCCCGAAGTGATAAGCGGCTCAGCCAAAAACTCAGGGTAGTACCCTCCGAGACCGTTTTTTAAGATGGTTTCCAATTGTGAAAACCTTGCGTGCACGGGTTCTCCGTACCATATCAGCGGACGGTATTCGCGCAAGTCGGCGGTGTTGATTACTTTTTTTGTTGCCATCAGAATATAGTGCTAAAAAATAATGCTTAAAATTACAACATTTTTTTTATACAGAGTATATTTTGATGCAAAAAAATCAAAAATTTTAAAAACGAATTACTGCAGACAGAAAATTATAAAATCACCTGAGCTTTGAACATGATGGCAAATTTGGTGATGCCCGGAGTGTCTAAGTGGGTGAGTCGCCAGATTGCGTCCACACGGAAAAACTTGAAAATGTTTTCTAACCCCACACCTGCTTCGGCGTATGGCTTGTTTACGTTGCCGAGCGACGAGGGGAAGTCCAACAGTGCGTGTTCGCGGCAGTTTTTATCTGAAATGTCGCCTACGAGACCTTTGGCGTAGACAATCTCACGCCATTTCAGCTTGCGCATAAGTGGAATGCGGTTGAGGAAGAATCCGTTGAAATGGTGCTCCAAGGTTGCGCTCAGATATGTGTCGGAGGCAAACTCGTAGAGGTTCATCATATTGTATGCGTAGGTGTCGAATGCGTATGTCTCGTTGCCTTCGTGGAGCTTGAGCAGCGGAAACGGTACTGTGCCGAACACCTTTCCTGCCTCGATAAGGTAGCGGAGCTTGCCCAGAGGATTCACCGAGAGCTGCTGCTGTACTGACGATGTGATGCGGTAATACTTGTCGAAAGTGCCGTTGTTGTTCCAAAGTCCTACTGTGGCGTTGAGGTCGAATGCGGGATAGTCGCTCGACATGCTCACACGGAAAAACTGTCCGGCAACGAATTTCTCATTGTAGCAGAAGTGCGTGTTGAGGCTCAGCTCGTAGCTTTCGATGTTGTGAAGGTCGATTTGCAACGACTCGTTTCTAAATGGGATAACGTCTGACGGATATAGGCGGCGGTATTGCACGCCCACAGTGTTGGAGAATCCTTGGAAATATTCGTGTTCGTATTTGTATTTGAACTCCTGAGCCAGCAGCAGGTTGTCGTTTTCGCGACGGGCAAGAATGGTTGACAGGATGTTGTCTTCGGTGAAGGCGTTGATCGACTGTCCCAGTTGCTCGTAGTCGTACTTGTATTGCATCTCGATGGTGCGGCGGGGTGCTTTGTTTACCATATAGATGAATCCAGCTCCGTATTTAACTTTCTGATCCTTAGTACCGTATGCCACGTGAGCATTGAACTTGATATCTGTGCTGAAGTCGTTGCTTGTGCGTCCGCCCACACGGAAACGGTGTCCCTCTATTGGGTTGTGGCTGTATATTTTGAAATACGGTCCGAATTCCCACCACGAGTGCGCCCAGTAGCCTGTGATGAACATATTGATGGTGTTGGTGATGGTGTGGAAAATCGGCACCTCCTTAACGCTGTCCACCATAGCGTAGATGTTCTGCTCCTTCTCTGTGAGACGTTCGTGTCGCTGGCTGTTCCAAAACGTAGAGTCGCGGGTGAGGGCTTCGTCGAGCACGATGGTCTCCTCGGTGTTCGATGCCGAAAACATATTGGAGTCAAACTCGGGATTTATTTTGATGTCGCGTCGCGAAGTGGTCTTGCGTCCAAACAGACCCATTGTCTTGTCGGTGATGTTGAAATCTACAAACAGCTCCTCCTTTTGCAAAAACCACGCTGAATCTATGTAGACATATTCCTGCGAGATGGTCATATCGTTGACGTAGTTGATGTTTACGTCGTTGTTCATCTTGGCGGTAACTTTCTTCACAGCCCAGGTGGAGTCGTTAATCCAAAGCTCGCCGTTGAAAGCGAACTCCTGCTTGTGCTTGGGTTTGAACGCCAGGTGATAAAGGTAATGGCCGTCTTCGTAGAGCGAATCCAAAAGATAGTATTTGTAATTGGCTTTCCAATAGTCGGATATGGGCGAAACGAACTGATGTCCGAATGCCGGAATGTAGTTTTTGTAGATGTTAACGTCGATGAGCATCTGTCCTGTGTATTGCGACACGTTGGCGCTCTCCACGCCCGAAACGCGGCTGCCCGAAATCACCTCCTTCTTTTTCGAAGGACTTGATTTGTAATATATGTCTGACATTGTTTCGGTAATGAACACCGGAAGATAAACCTTTCCAGTTTCGGCGGAGGTGTCGGCGTAGTTCATCACAAAGTCGAAATTCTTCATAATGCCTTTTTCGGTCATTGTGGGACTAACGTTGCTGAGGTCGAGCTCCATCTTGTTGTAGCACTGGTATTGGTATCCGTCAAGACGGTCGGGATTGTTTTTCTTCCTGTTTGCCTCCACGTTTCGCATAATTCGCCAGGCAGGATTTTCGCCGGGACGGATCACTATCTCGTTGAGAACCATGTCGCCCTGCATCAGTTCCACGTTGATTTCCTGATAGATGTTGGGTTTTACAGCCACGGTGTACGATTCGTAGCCGAGCATTGAGAACGAGATGGAGTCGCATTTTTGGTTGGTCTGCATATTGTAGACGCCTTCGGGGTCTGTGATTGTGCCTACGGTGGTGCCTACAAACACAACGTTGGCAAACGGCAGAGGTTCGCCTGTAGATGCGTCGGTAACGAGACCCCTTACCTTGGTCTGTGCCGAAATGCTTATAGAAACAAGCATCAAGGCGGTTAATAGATTAATTTGTATGAGGTTTTTCATTTTCGGTTTGGTTTCCTTGTGTTTGTATTGCGCTGCAAAGATACATTACATTTTTATTGTAACACAATTATTTGTTTTAATTTTTCCTAAAATTGTGATAGTTAACCCAAAAAAAATAGCGGGGGCGGCATTTGCCGCTCCCGCCGAGTAAAAAAACATTAAAAATTATGAAAACTAAAAGAATTGGAATACGTGTTAAAATATCTCGTTGTATTTTTGGTACAACATACTGAGTTTCTGTGCTATTCCTTCTTGGTTGTGCACTATTGCGTACTGAGCCAGCTGACCCACGATAGCCACACCCAGGGTGGGTTCGCGCGTTTCGGTGATGCCGTCGTTTTTGAGCGTGAGATAGTGCTGAAGTATCTGCTCGTATTCGTCGCCCATCTTTTCAGATATTTCTACGGCTTCTTTTTCCATTCCGGCGTTGTACATAGCCTCTATCAATGGCAGCATCGACTGGTCGTAGTATACCTGGTTCGGAGGAGTAATCTCCAAGCATTTGTTTATCACCTCCTTAGCCTTGTCCTTTTCATCTTTTTCTATAAGGCTGAATGCGAGACGTGCGAACATCTCTCTTACGCCTATGATGTTGATTTGGCGGCGGTTGTTCTCCTCGATGGTAACGTCGTCGCTGCCCATATTGCCCCAGCGGAATTTGTTCATCACGTTTTCGTACATAATGTTTCCGTCCACTTCGCCTGTTTCGCCAGGAGCGGGGTTAACTGTGTACGGCACAAGACGGTAGGCAAATCCTTCGAGACGGAAATATTTGTCGAGACCAAGATAGTCGTCGGTGCCTCCGCTTGCCGCAAAGTAGATAGGACGTTTCCAGTCGTTGGCGGCTATGATGTCTAATACTGCGATGTCGTTTTTGAGGAAGTAAGATTTTGAAATGTTCATCATAATCTTATCCTGGGCACGTGCTGAGTTGTCGGCTGTGAGGTTTCCGTTGTCAAGGCAGTTTTGCTTGTTGACAGGTATCGACACCTTGCGAGTGCCTATGTAGTTGATTCTTTCGCCCGACTGAAGATCAAGCATGTCTTCCACTTTGTCGGATGCGAGTTTCTGCACCACGCTTTGTATTGTGGCGGGCAACGCGCCTATCTTGTTGAGCATTTCGGGTATCTTGGCGTTAAGCTTGTTGATACCTTCGGTGTCTTGTCCAAACACAGCTGCCGGAGATTTGGCAAGTGTCTGCACCAATGCTACTATCTTCAAGGGCGACACCTCGGTAGAAGATTTGCTGATAGTCTCGTAATCCTTGGCGTACAGCTGGGGAAACTTGCTGTTGGATACCGTTCTGATAAACTCGTCGTAAAACGGACGGTATATTTCGTCCACCTCTTTGGGATTGTTGGCAATCTTGTCTGCAATATATTCGAGAGGATTCTTGTCGTACACGAGAGCCACATTGCGCTTGTTTACAGCGTACTGGTCGGCTTTGATGATGAAGTCGACAGGTTCGGAGTCGTATTTTTTCTCCATTGTCTGTTTCAAGTACCAGTCGGTGCCGGCGAGCGAGAGATTCACTACGCGGACGTCGGTACGGATGCCCTCAACCTCCTGTGCGTACCAGAGCGGGAATGTGTCGTTGTCGCCAAAGGTGAATAGTATGGCGTTTGGAGCGCACGATTCCAGATAGTTGCGTGCAAAGTCGCGGCAAGTGTACCGGTTTGAACGGTCGTGGTCGTCCCAGTTTTGGCAAGCCATCTCTACAGGCACTATCAGGCACACTCCTGAAATTATGGCGGCTGCAGTCATTGGTTTCAGTTCGGTGACCTTGCGTCTAAGGAATGCGTAGATGCCTGCCACTCCTAATCCGCACCAGATAGCAAATGCGTAGAACGATCCCGCGTATGCGTAGTCGCGTTCACGTGGCTGGTAGGGCGTCTGGTTGAGGTAGACAACGATAGCCACTCCTGTGAGTATGAAGAAGAGGAATATCACAAAGCAGTTTTTCTGGTCGTGGTTTACTCCTGCAAAAAGTCCTAAGAATCCCAGCAGCAGCGGCAGCAGGTAGTACACATTGCGTGCCGAGTTGTTTTTCAAGCGGTCGGGCAGGTCAGACTGGTCGCCGAGACGTACGCTGTCGATAAAGTCGAAGCCGGTGATCCAGTTGCCGTTGACATACGAGCCGTGACTTTGAACGTCGTTCTGGCGTCCTGAGAAGTTCCACATAAAATAGCGGAAATACATGTGTCCCAGCTGATATTTGAAGAAGTACGCCAGGTTGTCGGCAAACGACGGACGTTTGTTGGGGTCTGACGAGTCGATGTTTGCCCAGCTCTTGTAGCCCGAAATGTGGGTCTGGCTCTGGCTGTACATACGGGGGAAGAATCCGCAGTGCTCTGAGTCGTATACATATTCAGGATTGGTCTTGGTGGCTTCTACATACTTGCCGTCTTGGGCTATGTATGTGTGAAGCTGTATCTGGTCTACCACCTCGGCGTTGTAGTAGTTGCCGTAGATTAGCGGACAGTCGCCATACTGCTCACGGTTGAGGTAAGCGAGAAGGCTGAATCCGTTGTCGGGACTGTTTTCGTTCATCGGGGGATTGGCGCACGCACGGATTACGGTCATGGCAAACGTGCCGTAGCCTATGAACATCACAGCCACGCCGAGAGCTATGGTGTTGAGCAGCACCTTTTTCTGTTTTTGACTCCACCAAATCAGGAACGAAAGTCCGGCGGCAAGAACTATCACAAAGAACAATGTTCCAGAGAGATAGCTCATTCCGAAGGTGTTGACAAACAACAGGTCGAAATATGCCGAAATCTTAACCGACTGCGGAATGATACCATAAAGTATCACTACCAATAATAAGAGCGAAACTCCTAACGCAGTGATAGTTCCTCGGCGTGTGGTTTTGTATTTCTTGTAGTAATAAACAAATACGATGGCGGGTATTACCAAAAGGTTGAGCAGGTGCACGCCAATTGACAATCCCATCAGGTAGCAAATCAATATAATCCAGCGGTTTGCATATTTTTCGTCGGCGCACTCCTCCCATTTGAGAATGCACCAGAACACCACAGCTGTAAACAGGCTCGACATACTGTACACTTCGCCTTCCACAGCCGAGAACCATGCCGTGTCGCAAAAGCAGTATATCAACGCGCCTACCATTCCGCTACCGATCATAATGATGATGTCGTGGAGGGGGTATTCTATGCGTTTTTCGTCCTCACCTTTATAATATATATTGTTGATGAGTTTGCGGGCTATGTGAGTGATGCTCCAGAAGAGGAACAGCACTGTGAACGCGCTTGCCAATGCCGCCGCGGCGTTTACCATCATTGCCATCTTGGTGATGTCGCCGAACGAGAACAACGCTGCCACACGTCCTATAATCATCCAGAGGGGTGCTCCCGGGGGGTGTCCCACCTCTAATTTCACTGCTGTGGCTATAAATTCGCCGCAGTCCCAAAA
>JAGCNK010000065.1 GCA_017645985.1 Bacteroidales bacterium
CTTACTGGCTCAACCTCGGTGTTATTTGGTTTATGAGCATTGTGCTGTACGTGCTACTTTACTACGGTGTTCTGCGTAGAATTCTTAATAGTAGCGAGAATATCTCACGCGATTATCAGGATAAGAAAGAGGCCAAGATTAAGCAGAAGGGCAACGAGGCTTCTGTATCTAACCGCAAGCGCCGCCGCTCGTTCCAAGACCTCAGAATTTGGAGATAAAAATTTATTATTATTTATGTCATACTACAATGAACAAGAAATTATTTGTATTAGCCGCCGCTGCATTGCTTGGCGTGTCGGTATCGTGCAACCGCGCCAAAAAAGCCGACAAAATGGCCGAGACTCTCACTTTTCAGTCTGCCAAGTTCGACACCATTGTAAATCTCGTGAAGGACGACGCCAACTCTCCCAAGAGCACCATCAACATCGACCTGATTTACGCCACTGGTCCTAATGCGTCGCAGATCAACGAGGAGATACTCAAGTCGGGCATCCTTCCTTCCGAAGATCTCAAACGCGGCGAAAAGAAGACCGTTCCACGGGCATTGGAAATCTTTGTAAAAAACTATGTAAAAGGATATAAGGAAGACTGCCTGAAGGCATACAAAGAAGACCCCGAAGGCGTTTACGAATACGAGTTCAAGGTAACGAGCCAGATATCATACGGCCGCGACAGCGTGATCAACTACCGCGCCACCCAGGAGGCGTTCTGCGGAGGAGCTCACGGCAACACAGCCACCTTTGTGATGAACTTCGACAAGAACACCGGCCACATCATCACCAAGAACGACATATTTAAGGACGGCACCGACGAAAAACTGCTCAACATCATTGTAGACAAGGTTTGCAAGCACTTCAACGCCACCGATATCGACGACCTTGCCGAAAAAGAGGGCGTTTTTGAGATGGACGAGCCGTTTATTCCCACGCTCTTTTCCCTCGGTACCAACGACATCACATTCATCTACCTCGAAGGCGAAGTAGGTCCCTATTCCGCCAGCGAAATCAGAGCCGTGATCCCGTTTGATGAGATTAAAGATTTGATGAAGTAGTATTTATGCCAATAAGCATAAGGAAGGGGAAATCTCAGATTTTCCCTTTTTTATTTATGAAATTATTTGGTATGGTGTTTTAGCTGCCAGATCTTCCGTTTTGTCCAGTTGATAAGGCTTCTAAAAGTTGACGTGTTGTATGTTTCGCGAAATGATTTTAATATGATTTCATTGCCATCAGTTGTGTTGCAAAAGTTTATGTCGTTTTTCCTCTCTGCGGTGACGGTTTCGTAACGTGTAGTGCTGCCTACATTTGTGCCTGAACCATCTGCGCCACCGTTTAGCACATAAGAGCGGGTGGGATAAATGGTTGGCATTGCGGCTTTGAATCCAGCGTAACAAAAACGTATCGACCATGAATTGATTTTTCCTTCCACTTGCTTTAACAACATGGTGCTTAAATCGTTACCTGCAATATTAAACTGTTTTACGGCGTTGCTGTCGGCAAAAAAACTGTCGAAATCTTTGGTTTGCCAATCTACCAGTTCCCAGCGGTTTTTCCAAGTTCCCCATCCCCATGAACAATTGCGCATAATAGGGTATGTGTCGTAATTGTAGCCGTTAGGAAGAGCAATGCGAGGAGTGTAACCAGCTATCGAAAAGGCATTGGTGTCTTTGTAGTAATCGAGAGCGGTTTTCATATACCGTAGGAAATAAGGCGTTACCACTAAGTCGTCTTCTAAGACAATTGCCTCTTCAAATTCTTCAAATATGGAGCTGACGCCGTTGATTATGTTTTTTGCCAGACCGATATTTGTATTGCGAAATACCGTTCTAATGCTTTTGAACCCTGAAATTTCCCGAATAGTTTCAGCCACCTCAGCCACCTTTTCATCTCCTTGATTTTTTGCCCCGTCGGCAAAAATCACAACATTGGTTTCTGAACTTTCTGCATTTTGTAAAAGACTGTTTATAAGTCGTTTAAGATGCTTGGCTCTGTTGTATGCGAATATTATTACAGGAGGATTCATATTTTCCGAGCGCAAATTATAACCCTCCCAGAATCTTCACAATTCGTTCAGCAGCGTTGCCGTCCCAAAGTGGGGGGATAGTGCCTTTGGACCATTGTCCTGCAAATAGTTTTTGAATGGCAGGAGCTATATTCTTTGGATCTGTGCCAACGAGCATATTTGTGCCGAGTTCGCAAGTTTCTGGACGCTCGGTGTTGTCGCGGAGTGTAAGGCAGGGAATGTGCATTACGGTGGTCTCTTCGGTGATTCCGCCCGAATCGGTTATTACTGCCAACGAGTTTTTTACCAGATAGTTGAATTCCAAATATCCCTGAGGAGAAATGATATGAAGATTTGGTGCTGTGATATTTAAATCGCTGAAAATCTTAGCTGTACGTGGATGCATCGGGAAAACAATCGGCAAATTCTGCGACGAGCGTATTATCTCGTCCATAGTGTGTTTTAGTTTTGTGCTTTCGTCTACATTGGCGGGACGGTGGAGTGTCAGCACAAAGTATTGGCCAGATTGAAGGTTTAGATTCTTGCAATCTTCACTTTCTCTAAGTCTCGAAATGTTAGCTAACAGAGTGTCTATCATAACATTACCTACAAAGAAGATGCGGTCTTCTTCAACTCCTAGAGTGCGCAGGTTTTTGTTGGCTGTCTCCGAGGTGGTAAAGAAATAGTCTGATATTGAATCTGTTACCATTCGGTTGATCTCTTCTGGCATTGTCAAGTCGCGGGAGCGGATTCCAGCCTCCACGTGGGCAACCTTTACGCACATTTTTTTTGCAACAATAGAGCAGGCGAGGGTAGAGGTTACGTCGCCAACCACTAGAACAATGTCGGCTTTGTTTGCCGTAAGTTCGTTTTCAAAAGCGGTCATAATGGCGGCTGTCTGCTGAGCCTGGGTGCCACCGCCGCAGCCTAGGTTGATGTCAGGTTGGGGAATATTCAGCTCTTCAAAAAAAGTCTCGCTCATCTGCTTGTCGTAATGCTGTCCAGTATGGACAAGCCTATATTGCAAATTTGCGCCTTGCTGTTGTTCTTTTTTGATGGCGTGAATTATTGGCGCGATTTTCATAAAGTTGGGACGCGCACCCGCTATTAGTGTTATTTTCATTACAATCTTCCGTCTATTAGTTCGCGGTTGAAAAATCCTTTTACATCGTATACCACGCCGTTGTCGGTTCTTAAAAACTGGCGGGGGTCAATGTTGGCAAATTGGGCGTGCGATACGGCGAGAATAACCGCATCAAATTGATGATCAAAATCTTGCAATGTTTGATTGGTGAGATTTACGCTGTATTCTTTGGCAGTTTTTGACGAGTCGGCCCACGGGTCAAAGATAGTGATATTGCCTGTGTATTCTCTGAGGGTTGATATTATGTCTATTACCTTTGTGTTGCGTATGTCGGGACAGTTTTCCTTGAATGTGAAACCAAGCACTAGGATTTTGGAGTTTTTGACCAAAACACCTTTTTTGTTCATCAGTTTAATTACCTGATTGGCCACATAGTCGCCCATACCGTCGTTAAGGCGTCGTGCAGCTGACATAATTCTCGGAAGCACACCGTACACCTGAGCCTTCTGAATCAGGTAGTAAGGATCTACGCTAATGCAGTGTCCGCCAACAAGTCCGGGTTTCAGCTTTATGAAGTTCCATTTTGACGATGCTGCCTCAATCACGTCGTTGGTATCGATACCCATAGCGTTGAATATTTTGGATAGCTCGTTCATAAATGCAATGTTGACATCTCGCTGCGAGTTTTCGATTATTTTTGAAGCTTCTGCCACCTTGATGCTCGGCGCTTTGTGAGTGCCGTTGGTGAGTACCGAATTGTATATGGAGTCGATAATGTCGGCAATTTCGGGCGTGGAGCCAGAGGTAACTTTCTTGATTTTTTCAACGGTGTGAAGCTTGTCGCCAGGGTTGATGCGCTCGGGCGAGTATCCGGCGAAGAAGTCGGTGTTGAACTTTAGTCCAGAAACCTGTTCTACCACCGGCAGGCACTCTTCTTCGGTGACTCCAGGGTAAACAGTTGATTCATAAACTACTATGTCGCCCTTTGATATCACCTGACCCACAGTTTTGCTGGCACCCACCAACGGGGCTAGGTCGGGACGGTTGTTGACGTCGACCGGTGTGGGTACAGCCACAACGTAGAAGTTGCACTCTTTGATATCGTTGATGTTTGACGAGCATTTGAATCCGTTTGATATCGCTGATTGCAATAGCTCGTCGGATACTTCCAACGTAGCGTCGTGTCCGGCGTTGAGTGCGTTAACACGGTCGGCGTTGAGGTCGAATCCTATTGTGGTATATTTTGTGGAGAATAGTCTTGCTAGCGGCAAGCCCACATAGCCTAATCCTATAACGGCAATTTTTGGTGAAAAATTCATAGTCTTTTTTTTTGCAAAAATAACAATTCTGTAAATAAGTCAACAGAGATTAATGTTTTTTTTGCCACCTAAATTTCGCAGTTATTTATCCACCTTGAAGAATTTGATCATATTGAGCAAGTCTTCCGACATTTTGGCAAGGCTTTCGCAGTTGGTGGCAACTTCTTCTGATAGCGAAGCCACGTGCTGTGTGCTGGTGTTGAAGTTTTGTACGCCAAGGTTGATGTGGTTACTGTTGGCTGCTTGTTCGCTACACGATGCGGCAATCTCTTTCACAAGGTCGGCAGTTTTCTCAATTTCGGGAAGCACAAGCGAGAATGCTTCGCCGGTTTGTTTTGCAAATGATTTACCTTCGGAACTTACCGAGTCGATTTCTTTGGCAGCATGAGCACAGTTTTCGGCAAGTTTGCGCACCTCTCCGGCCACCACGGCGAAACCTTTGCCGTGTTCGCCTGCGCGGGCTGCCTCTACAGCGGCGTTGAGGGCGAGAATATTGGTCTGGAATGCAATCTCATCGATAAACGAAATCTTTTCGGCAATTTCGTTCATTAGTTTTACTGTCTTCTGCGCTGCTTCAGAGCATTTTTGTATTGTGTTGCTGTTGCGTATAGCAATTTGTTCGGTCTGACGTGCGTTGTCGCTGCTCTGCTGTATGCTTGCGGCAATCTCTTCTACCGATGAAGAAATTTCTTCCGACGAAGATGCCTGATTGTTAGCGTTTTCGGTCATTTCGATGCTTGCACGGTTCATCTCCTTGCTGTACTGGGTCATTTCGTCGGCGGTGGCAAGTATCGAGGTAACGATGTTGCGCAGGCTTTCGGTGAGTTTTACAACAGCATTGTTGAAACGTCCGATTTCGTTGTCGGACGACGACTGTTCCATCTTGACGTTGAGGTTGCCGTCAGAAAGTTTGGTAACGGTGTCGATACTTTTGGTGATGGGGTTTATCAACTTGTTGATTACCATCATAGTAATAGCGATAATAAGCGCGGCGGCAATTATGATGCCGAGGATTACCATAAGCCTTGTAGACGAAAGCCTTCCGCTAATAGAATCGGTGGTTTCCCAAACCGAGGTGCGGGCTGCCTCTTGGAGTATTACGCTGTTGTCGTAAATTTCGTACGAAAGGTCGTTGATTTGGTGAAAGAGGGTGTAAGCGTTGTTGTTGTTGCTTGCAAATGATTTGGCAAGACTGCTAAATTGATTCATAAGTGATGTAATCTCAGAGTATTGCGATGAAGGTATCGCCGATCTGATAGATTCTATCATCTCACTTGCCTGCGCAACAATGCCAACATTCTCAATCATTCGGTTTGGCGATTCTTTTATCGACATACCCATCGTGCGGAGTATTTGAGCCACTGTAACGCCCACTTTTGCGTCGGTTTGCATCGAAGGAATGCGCTCCATATTCATAGCCAACTGCCCAAACAAAGCGTCTAATTGTTTTGCTTGTACAAGTCTTTTTTCGTTGGCTTCGTAACCTTGGTTGTAGATAGTTATCATTTTGCCAAGGTCGTCTTTCATTTTGTCGATTGTGGAGTTGATTTCTACTCTGTGTTCATTTCCGCTGTAAAGGGTTTTGAGCGAGTCGCATTTTTTTATGGCGGTTTCAAAGTTGCTGACGTCCTCGTTGCGGTTGGTTTCTTGACCAATCATTATGTAAAATTCAAGTCCGACAGTAGCATCGTTTGATAGTTCGTCAACTTCTTCACTTAGTTTTAACTCTTTAAGGTGAATCAGCCTAAGATCTTCGGCCTGATGGTTGATAATAACCGTGCGGATAAAGGTTACACCGAGAACTAAAAGCAACGGCAAGATTATCAACAATATGCAGAGGATTGTCTGCGTTTTAAGGGAGTGATTTCTAATATTCATTCGCGTAATTGTTTCTTAAAATTGTTGTACGCTTTTATAGTACAAAAGTAATGCCCTATTGCATTAATTTTACGTTAAAAAAAAACCGTCCTACAAAAAAAATCTGCTGGACGGTTGTTCTCTCTTTATTTTATTTTTGGTTTATTTCTTAACGGGGTCGCAGGTGAGGTCAACGCCGAGTTTTTTGAATATTTTGCGGTCTACCTCGCTGAGCATTACTGTGGTATGTACCTGACAACCTTTGAGTTTGGGCAGTTGTTCGAGCGCACGACGGCAGTTTTCGTCTTTGAGGCTGAGTGTTGCGAGAGCCACAAGCACCTCGTCGGTGTGGAGACGTGGATTGTTGCCGTGAAGATAGTTAACTTTCATATTCTGAATGGGTTCTATCATTTCGGCAGGAATAAGTTTAATGCTGTGGTTGATGCCAGCAAGATGTTTTGTGGCGTTGAGAATCAACGCTGCACTTGTGCCAAGAAGTGCCGAAGTTTCTGATGTTATGATAGTTCCGTCTTCTAATTCGATGGCGGCAGATGGCACTTTTGATTTTTCGTAACGCTCTTTGGCAGCAACGGTAACTTTGCGGTTGGCAGTGGTGATTTTGGCTTGCTGCATCAAAAGTTTTTGCTTGTTTACCTCGCTTTCGTCGCATTTGGCATCGGCAAAACTGTTGAGCGTTGAGTAATAGCGTCTTATGATTTCTTGTTTTGATGCCTCGCAGCACACATCATCGTTGATAATGCAGTTGCCAGCCATATTTACGCACATATCGGTAGGCGATTTGTAGGGATTTTCGCCGTAAATACCTTCAAATATGGCATTTAGCACGGGGAAAATTTCAATGTCGCGGTTGTAGTTTACTGTGGTTTCGCCATAAGCCTCAAGGTGGAACGGGTCTATCATGTTCA
>JAGCNK010000066.1 GCA_017645985.1 Bacteroidales bacterium
CCATAACCGTAACACCCGACGCCCTCTCAAAGACATACGGCAGCAGCGACCCCGCTCTTACATACAAAACCACGGGAATGAAATCGGGCGACAAGCTCTCAGGCAGCCTTACCAGAATCAAGGGCGAAAACGTAGGCAGCTACTCTATTGACTGTTCGCAGCTCAACAACTCAAACTACAAAATCACCGCTGTAGCCGCCAAGTTCACCATCAACCCGAAACCTATAACCGTAACACCCACCGTTACAACAAAATTTTACAGCGACCCCGACCCCGAAATTGCTTACTCGGCTGAAGGTCTATTAAATAGCGACAAGCTCTCTGGCAAAATTGCCCGTACATCTGGCGAAACCGTTGGCGAATATGATTTTGTAAACAACTTGACAAACTCAAACTACACCATTTCGCTTGCAGACCTCAAATTCACGATAGCGCAAAAAACCGTCACCCCGTCTATCATTCTCGAATCCGACGTGGCAGTATACACCGGCAAGGAGTTAAAGCCCGCAGTCAAGCTTATGGACGGAACCAACGAGATTCCCCAAAGCGAATACACCGTACAGTATTCCAACAATATAAACAAGGGCGAAGCCAGCGTGAGAGTTGAGAATATGTCGGGCGGCAACTATATCGTCAACCCCACAAACGCCAAGTTCACAATCGTAGACCAAGACCAGGCATACAAGGTAACATACATCACCAACGGTCACGGCCCTGAAACCAAGGTGGTTTACGTGGTAAAGAACTCGCTGCTCACTCTTCCGCCCGACCTCATCGCCGAGGGATACACTCTCAAAGGCGTGTTCAAAGACAAAGGTCTCAACCAGGAATGGAACATAGCAACCGACAAGGTGACATCAGAAACCACCCTCTACGCCAAATGGGAAATCAACAGCCACACTATCAGCTTCTTGGTTGACGGCGCTCCGATATCGTCTGCCACACTGGAATACGGCGCAGAGGTGGTGGCTCCCACCCCGTCGAAAACCGGCTACACTTTTGTATGGGACGAGGACGCTCCCGCCACAATGCCCGACAAGGATCTTGTAATCAACGGTTCGTACACCATCAACACCCACCGTCTGGCATACAAGCTCAACGGCGAGGAGTACAACGCCGAAGATGTGACTTTCGGCACTGCCCTCACACTTTTAAGCAATCCTGCGGCTCGCGAGGGCTACACTTTCTCTGGATGGAGCAGCCTGCCCGCCTCGATGCCCGACAACGATGTGGAAATCGTCGGCAGCTTCGTTCCCAATCCGCACACTGTTACTTTCAAAATTGACGGCAAAGTACTGTCAACCGCCAACACCGCTTTTGGCGAGAACACTGCTGACATCCTGCCCAAAAAGCCGGGCTACAGGTTCGTGCCCGACAACGAAATGCCTGCGCAGATGCCCGACAAAGACCTTGTGGTTTCGGGCAAATGGGAAGTACGCACCTACACCCTCCGCTTCATGGTCGACGGCAATGAGTACCAGAAATCAGAGCTGCACTATGGCGACAAAATCACCCTCATAGCCAACCCCACAAAAACTGGATTCACATTCTCAGGCTGGAGCCAAGCACCCGAAACTATGCCCGACGACGAAGTAAGCATCTCGGGCTCGTTTAAAGCCAACCAGCACACAGTCACCTACTACATCGACGGCGAAGTGTTCAAGACCGTCACCCTTGGCTACGGCGACAGGATATACGCTCCCACAGCACCTTACAGGTCAGGATTGAAATTCTCTGGCTGGGGCGACATTCCCGAAAAGATGCCCGACAACGACCTTGAAATCCGCGGCACTTTCGCCGGCACAACTCCCGTGGCAGAAATTGACACCGACAGCAACACCACCAAAGTGTGGGCATACAACCATACCGTCTACATCGAAACCGCACCCGACACCAAATACAAAATCATCGACCTCCAAGGCCGTGTGCTAACAACTTCAACAACAAAATCATCGCACGAAGAGATCCAAATCTCGCACTCCGGCATCGTAATAGTTTTGGCCGGCAACAAATCTTTCAAGGTTTCGGTACGATAACAAATGATTTCTTTTTCATATTCCCTATGGGGCGGACGTAAAAAATCCGCCCTTTTTTCATTTTTTCAACCAAAATCCTATTTTTTGAGCGCAAAATGCTAACAAAAAGAGGCCTCAGAGGCTACTTTTGCATCATTATTAACTAAAACCAATAGATCAATGAAAACAACAAATCTTTTGAAAATCGTCATCATGATACTTATTGTATCAATGGCGGCAACAAACGCCAAAGCTGACAAATACTACTCCTTATTAGACAATGGCGTGCTAACCATCTATTATGGAACACCTACCACCGAACAAACCAAATTAAACACTTACCACGACCTTAGTGCCTATATGGACTACCAATATTACGAAGATAAAAACGCTCAGCATATTAATAAGGTAGTAATCGACAGATCTATGCGTAACCAACAACCATCAGGAATCAACCACTGGTTTCGCAACCTGCAAAACTTGGAAGAGGTAACAGGATTGGGATTCTTAAGCACAAAGGGTGTAACCATTCTCGATGGAATGTTCGAATATTGCATCAAACTACGCAAAATTGAATTCACCTCTATGTTCAGCGGCGTACCATACGAGTTCCAAACCTCCCATATTACAAGCCTGTTCGGCATGTTTAGCAACTGTTCATCGCTCAGAACATTAGACCTAAGCACATTCGACACCAAAAATGTCACCCGTACTGCCACTATGTTCCAATATTGTTCTTCGCTTCAGACCATCCTTGTAGGCAATGACTGGAATATGAGCAAAGTAACCGGAAACAATGGTAGAGATATGTTTGGTGGGTGCAACAGCCTCTGCGGAAAAATCAAATACTCAAGTTCAAACACCAACAACCAGACCTTCGCCAACACCGACAACTATTTACTATCATACACGTCAACAAAAACTGGCTACGCTACTATCTTAAATGGCACAACTCTCATGTTTTGTTACGACAACTATTACAATGCTAACTCTGAAATGTGCTTTGAGCTCAACAGCGAAGACCAAGAACCTGGCTGGATTTCTCAAAACGGCGATATCACCAATGTAATCTTCAACCCTGAGTTCCATTCTATCAAACCTACATCGTTTTATAAGTGGTTTTACCAATGTACAAAACTCACTTCGGTAGAAGGAGTTGAAAACCTTATAATGTATAATGCGACAAATTTGGCGTATATGTTTTACGAATGTTCTTCGCTACAAAAACTCGACCTCAGTTCTCTAAACACATCTACAAAGGTTGACGACTTCAGCTATATGTTCTACAACTGCAAGAATTTATCTAAATTAAAGTTGATGAGCCGCACTATTTATTCAGACACAAGATATTGCAATATGTCGTACATGTTTGCAGGATGTTCCGCTCTTACATCATCAAATTTTCTCGAAGGTTTCCACATAGAAAAAGTAAAAGATCTGTCGCATATTTTTTCTGGATGTTCGAGCATAAATGGTTTCCCCAAAACTGGCGTGGCAGGCGAGCACATCAATGTTTCATTGTGCGAAAATTTGAGCTATATGTTTTCAGGATGCTCCTCGGTACAAGATTTATCTGTGTTAAAATATTTCAACACCTCCTCTGTCACCAATATGGAATGTATGTTTATGGGATGCAGCAATATTACGGAACTTCGGTTAGAATCATTCGACACAAAAAAGGTGACCCATATGAAAGGTATGTTTGGCAATTGTTCAAGCCTTAAATTAATTTTGGTCTCTCCCGACAAGTGGTCTATCGAAAATGTAACAAGTTCCGCCGCTTGTTTTTCTAAATGCACCAGTCTTGTAGGCGGCAAGGGCACAACATTTAGTTCCGCTTCTGGATCATACGCCCGAATTGACCAAGGCCCTGCCAATCCTGGCTATCTTACTCCATACGAGTCGTCTATCACTTACACGCTCAATGGAGGAACAACGTCGGGCAACCCCACAAGTTACACAATCGACACCGAAACATTCACCCTCAATAATTCCACCCGCGCAGGTCACGAATTTGTTGGATGGAGCGGCACCGGCATCACTGGCAAATCCAAATCGGTAAAGATTCCTACCGGCAGCACCTATCCTCGCGAATACACCGCCCACTGGATTTGCGACCTCAATTCATCATCCAACACCGCCAAGGTTCTACTCTCGTCGGCTCAATACGACGGTTCTCCTATAACCTACACCATCACAGTCAACAACGTGGTTTTGCACGAAGGCACCGACTACACGCTCAGCAATCCTTATTTCGCTATCAACGGCGCTGGCAGCTACACACTAACTATCAATGGCGTTGGCGATTACAAGGGTAGCAAGACATTCAATTTCACCATCACCAAAGCTCCCAAAGAGATCACCCCCGTGGTAAAATTAGAATCTTCGGTATTGGTATTCACCGGCAGTCCCCTAGAGCCCAAGGTAAAGGTTTTTGACGGCGACACCGAAATAGCCTCATCAGAATACACAGTTACCTACTCGTCGAACACTGGAGTGGGCAAGGCAACCGTAACCATCAGCGACAAGCCCGACGGCGAATACATCATCAAGACCGTAGATATGGAGTTTTCGATTGTCAACCCTGAAAAAGTGTTTATGGTAACCTACCAGTTCAGCATACCAGGCTACGCCGACGTCCAAGTGCCCTCAATGAAGAACGAGACCACCACTCCTCCTGCCGAACTCTCCATAACTGGATACACTCTCGATGGTGTGTTCAAAGACGACGCATACCACTCGCCGTGGAATTTTGACAACGACATTGTAACCGACAACATCACCCTCTACGCCAAATTCTCTCTCAACCTGCATACTTTGACCTTTGTATTAGACGGCACTACAATCAAAAGCGACAAAATCGCTTACAACGCCGCTGTCACTTATCCCTCTATAAGCCCCAAAGCAGGACACAAGTTCTCAGGATGGGACCAGACCATCACCACAATGCCCGACCACGATGTAACCATCTCCGGCGGATACTCTCCCAACCCGCACAAGGTGACTTTCACAGTTGGCGGCGAGGTGGCAGAAACCGTCAACTCTTTCTATGGTCAGAGCATCAGCAAGATTCTCCCTGTAAAAGACGGATATGTGTTCGTGCCCTCTGGCGACTATCCCGCCACTGTTCCCGACGAGGACATTTCTATCGCCGGCGGTTTTGAAATTGGCACATTTACCATCTATTACAAATTAGACTACGAGGACTACGAGAAAATAAGCCTGGTATACGGCAGCGCAGTGGAAGCATTGCCCGATCCGCCCGCCAAAACCGGCTGCACATTCTCCGGCTGGGGCGACATTCCCACCACTATGCCCGGACACAACGTATACATCTACGGCTCGTATGTGAAGAACAAGCACACAGTTACTTTCTACATTGACGGCGAGGTTTACCGCACACTCGCAGTGGCTTACGGCGACAAGATTTATCCTCCGAGCGCACCCTACCGCAATGGCACAAAATTCTCAGGCTGGAACGGCGTGCCCGAAACTATGCCCGACAACGACGTGGAAATACGCGGCTCGTTTGCCACTCCCGTAGCCTCAGTAGAGGAATCGTCCGACACCAAGGTATGGGCATACGGCCATACCATCTGCATCGAAACCGCACCCGACACCAAATACCAGATCATCGACCTCAGCGGCCGAGTAATAACAACTTCATCCACAAAATCTAATCACGACGAAATCAACCTTTCACGCTCAGGCATCTTTATCATCGTTGCCGGCGGCAGATCTTACAAGGTTTCGGTACGATAACAAATGATTTCTTTTTCATATTCCTACGGGGCGGACGGTGTTGTCCGCCCTTTTTTATTCCATTGGTAAAAAATGCAATATTTCATTTTAATAAATGTAAATTTGCACTTTCATTTTCAATCCCTAACTTTGCACCGCAATAAAGGAATTGAATAACATGAAACTTAGCGAACGCTTAAAACAGGATATACGCTACGACGAATCGCTCAATGCGTGTATGAACTGCGGTATATGCACGTCGGTATGTCCGGCGGCAGAGTTCTCTGACTACGACCCGCGCATTCTGCTCAATATTGTGCAGACTGGCGACGATGCCGAACTCGAAAAACTGCTCAAATCAGACTTTATCTGGCTGTGCGGTCAGTGTATGAGTTGCAAAACCCGCTGCCCTCGCAACAATGTGCCAGGACTTATGATTAATGTGCTCCGCCGCTATTCGCAAGAACTTGGATACTTTACCGAATCTAAGCGCGGTCGTCAGCAATATGCACTCAATAAGGTGCTCAACGGCAACATTCTCGGCGAAGGATACTGCATCATACCCGAATCTGTAAAACCCGATCTTCATCCCGAACAAGGTCCTGTATGGGAATGGATTTATCGCAATCTCCCTGAATTTTACGACCGTATGGGCGCTAACCTCCACAAACCCGGAGCAGGCGTGCTTCGCAAAATCGACGACAAAGACCTC
>JAGCNK010000067.1 GCA_017645985.1 Bacteroidales bacterium
CGTAAACGATACGTGTGCCGTCGGGAAAAACAATTGCGTTGTCGCTGTACGACAGGTGCATATCGGGATATGCGTCAATAAGTTTCTGAGCGCTGGCAGGAACGCGGGCTGCAATCTGGGCGTTGCTTATGGATGCTGTCATCAAGAGCGACGCTGCTAACAAAAATGCTTTCTTCATAATTTATGGGGTTTGAATTTTCTGTTTCTTTTTCCGGGCAAAAAGGTCGTGACGGTTGTTGAACTCCTTCTTAAACGACACGCCCACACCCTGAGTGTAGGGAGCTTGGTCAAGTTCGTCGTCGTTTGCCTTGTTGTACACCTTGAGTTTAACGGTTCCGCTCTTGTTTAGGTTCACATCTACCTCCACTTCGCCCACCACATTGTTGGTGCGGTTAGTGGTGGTGGTTTTCGACTCGCCGCCCACACCCACGTTGGTTGAAACGGTAACACGGTCGTCGAAAAGCTGTGTGGACAGAGCCACTTCGAGCTCGCTGCTTGTCGACTGGTCGCCAAGCGAATAGTTCACACCCACGTCCACCTTGTCGCTGATGTCGCTGAGCCAGTGGTTTATCTGGTTGCTCACAATTTCGCCAGGGTTGTAGCTAAAGAGAGAGTTCTCCTCATTCTGCAATCCGGGCAGCGGCTGAAACTGACTGAGCAGCAGCAGCGAAATCACCTGCTTGTTGATGTTTCCCTCGTCGAGGTTCGACAGCTGGGTTTGAATATCGTCGTAGCTGCCCTCCACCTTCACGCCAAACGACACGGTAGGTTCGTTGAGGTCGCCCTTCATATTCAGCAGACACTGCACAGGCACTTTCTTGTTGCGGTACTCCTCGTCGACCATAAGGTTGTAGAGGTTTACACGGCGGAGCTTGTACACGGCAGAGATATCCACCACGGCATCCATCGGGTCGCCGTTCCAACGGAGCATTCCACCCTTCACCACCTCAAACTTCTTGCTGATAACATTCTGCATAGTAAAGAGATACTCACCCTTTTCGACCGAAAGAGTGCCGAACATAGTGAAATCTCCCGACGGCGAAATCACAAGGCGCAAGTCGCCGTTGGCCGAGGCTTTAAGAATGTTGCCCGTGGTTTCGTCTAATATCACCTGCACCTCGGCGTCGGGCGTAACCTCAAGGTTGAAATTCATCTTCAAACCCGAAAGGTCGGCACCGTGGCGTTGGTTTTGAATATGCAGAGTGTCGTGACTCACAAAGGTCATAAAGTCGTTTTCGGTGTTCACATCGCTTGCGCCGTACATTGGCAGATAAACAAGGGTGTTCTTCTCGGTCTTCACTCGTCCGTCGATGTCGATCATACGCATAGGATTGCCACGTAGGAAAATATCTCCCGAGGCATAAGCCTTGCCATAAAAGAGCGACGTGTCGGTCTGCTTGGCGTTCAAAAACATAAAATTCTTGACGGCAAGACTGAGGTTCATATCAATATTGTCGAAATTGTGGTGCGATATTGTACCCTGAAGCACAGCGCTACCAGTTTTTCGGTCACTGTAAAGCGTTGTCTTATGCAGTTTTATAATGTTATTGTCGAGAGTGATACCCAGCGAGTCGTTGATGTCGTACTGAGTGCCGAGCGACATTATCCTGAAATTGCCGCCGTGAACGCTCAGCTGCGCCATAATCTTAGGATCTTCGATTTTGCCCTTCACACGCGCATATCCCGAAAGGTTGGTGTAATTGGATGATTTGATGTAGTTTTCGTAAAAAGGTCGGAACGTGTTGAACGGCAGGCTGAGAATGTTGAGCGTAAAATCCACCTCCTTAGTCTGAATATTGCAAGTGCCGGAACCGTGTATGGGCTTGATGGTGTCGTTGTCCATAAGCTGCTGGTTGAGTAGACGGCGCTTGGTAAAGAAGTCGACATTGATGATAGAATCCACCGGCTGGAAGTCGCAGTTGGCTGTCACATTGCCGAGACTCACATCGTTGTAGATAAGATTGTCGATATAGTTGTGCGATCGGAAGATAGGAATGTCGCCGTAGATATTCTTAACGTCTGATTTGCCCGAAAGCACACCTTTTATATTAAGACCGCTCACAAACGTGTTGAGAAACTCGAGATTGAAATTCTGCACGTCGGCGGAGAGAGTCTGCAGAGGATCTTCGCTCAAAATGCCGTCGAGAGTAATCTTCTGATTTTCGGCATAAAGTCCGAAATTATTTATATGCACCGAAGTGGAATCAACGCTCACCTCGCTTGAATTGATATCCCATTTGGCATCGTGAATGTAGAAACTTCCCGGATTAAACGAAGCCTTGATAATAGGGAAATGTCCGGGCAGATAGTGCTGATGAAGCACCACGCTACCGTCAAAAGTGCCCTCGTTCTTTACGCTGTCGGTATTGTACCACGAAAACATATAGGTGGCTGTATCGTTGCGGGCGGTAATATTCACAGCTGGATTCTTGATTCTCAAATCCTTAGACACGTCGATAGAATCAGCCTGAATGTCGAAAATAAAGTCGCGGCCGAGTGCGTGCACGCTCACATTGAGATTGTCGGTGCAGTATTCATTGTAACGCAGGCTGTCGGTCTGCAGCTCGGTCCAGATATGACGGCGGAGAGTGTTGAAACCACCTTTGAGCATTGTGTTCTCGCTTATCGAAAGATCAGGAATGAAAAAGTCGGTAACGTCGGTGGTGTTTTTAAAGAGGATTGAAAAATCAAAATTGTTGCCGAGGTTTCGCTGAAAATCAGGGTCGTTGAACTCGCTCCGACGGCGGCGGCGTGTAGAGCCCTGCGCCAATCGTTTCTTTGCGGCAGCCACAGCGGCGGAATCCTCGTAGTTGAGCGACGGAAAAACCATATAGGCAAAATTGCTCATAATCTTGGCAAGCTGGTCGCTGCGCAGTAGACCCTTGAGGTCGGCGTCCACATAGTCGCTGCGCAGTTCCATCGTTCTTAGGGGCAACGAACAGATATACTGGTCGATAAATGCCTTAATGCGGAAATTGTAAATGTTGAACACCTTGTTGTCGCGGCGGAACTCGAGCGGCTCGGTGAGAATCACATTTCCATTGATATTGTCCACGTCGCTACCTTCGAGGTCGGCGGAGAGGGCAAAACTCATAAAATCAATCGAGTCGTTGAGAATGTGGGTGGTTTTCAAATCGGCGTGGTCTACCTTGAGCGAGCATTTAGCCTTGAGAATGTCGCCTCCAAAGTTTACAAGTCCCGCAAAATCAAGGTCGAAATTGGGGTCTTTGATCGAAAACAGACCGTCGAAATCGCTCTCAGAAAACTTTCCGTTGATACTTATGCCGGTGTAGTTGTATTTCAGCAGTCCGATAGAATCCACATCGCCACGCACAGTGCCGTTCACCTTGCCGTCGGGCAGGATATTGATATTCACAGTGTCGGCAGTGGAGAGAAAACCAAACTGCTCGTGGTCGCCGGTAACAGCTCCGAGGTTGAGGTTCTTAGCGTCGATAATACCCTGGATATTAGTAATTTCGTCAGAGGTAAAAAGAGCCACGTCGGTGGTGATGTTACCAAGGTTCGACGAAAGATTTCCATTGAGGGTAAGGTCGTTGGCCCGTCCCTTGATGTCGGCGGCAAGCGAAACAGTGCCCAACTCGCTCAGAGCATCGGGAAGTTCCACAATTGGCTCGTCGCTAAGCGGCTGATGAAGACTGTTGATATTATCCTGGGTTGTAGACAACTCTTTGATACTCAAATCAAAATAAGTGTTATCCATTTCGGGCAGACCATAAACGCTGCCCTCAGCCACAAGACGAGTGTCGTTGAGGTATCCAAGTTTCAAGCTCTTAATTTTCAATCCGCTTACAGGTCCCGACACCTCCGCGCTGATTTTCGGCGCAATGCCGTAGCCATAGAGCGGCTGGGCAAAACGTCCAATGTCGTCGACCGCAAGCCACGATCCCTCGTTGATTTTTGCCCCCAAGGTCACGCTGTTGAAGAAATCGGAAAACGAGTCGAAACCGTTGAAATGAAAATTCAGGCTGTCGGCTCTGAGGTTCGACTCTTGGGTAACAAGTATGAGGTCTTTAAGAATGATACCTTGTGGACTGACAAAAGCGTCAGAGCCCAACTTGTTGACAGTAAGTCCGCAATGCTCCTCGGCGTGGAGCGAGTCTATTCTGAGAGCAATCTCGGTTTTCTCGTTGATAGAAAAATTCTTGCCAAGCAGGGTTAC
>JAGCNK010000008.1 GCA_017645985.1 Bacteroidales bacterium
ATGGTTAAATAATAATCGGTTGCACACAATTACTTGCCGCCTTTAACTTCGCTTACGAAGAGTTTAGAAGGTTTGAATGCGGGAATGTTGTGCTCGGGAATTACGATAGTGGTGTTCTTCGAGATGTTACGGGCAGTTTTCTGAGCTCTTGTTTTGATAACGAAGCTGCCGAATCCGCGGAGATATACGTTTTTGTTCTCCACTAACGATGCTTTGATAGTATCCATGAAAGCTTCTACTGCTTTCTGTACAGTTACTTTTTCAATTCCTGTGCTTTTGGAAATGTCGTTTACGATGTCTGCTTTTGTCATTGCTTAAAAATATTTAATTTTCAATATATTACATTAGTTTTTGTGGGTGCAAATATAGGGCATTTATTATAAAAACCAAAGTTTAAGGAGTATTTTTTTCAAGTTTTTTTACTTTTTTTTTTCGCTTAATGTTTGGTTGTCAGAGCCATATTACGGTTTTCTGAGCATAACCCTTTAATGCACAACAGTTTGCAACAGCCGGTTACCTCATATCGTTGACTTCTACGCCAGGATATTTGGAGGGGTCGAATTTAAAAAGGCTGTCGGGCATAGGTGTGTTGGGCTTGTACTCGGTGATTTCGATGATCTGCTCGGTGCCGTTTTTAAACATAATGGTGATGCTTGCTATCTGTGTGGTGGCCTTGTCGATAACCAGACGGATGGTGTGATACTCCACTGTGGCGGGTTTCTCGGGATAGAGGTCGATGGTGTAGCAGGTCTTCTTTGCTGTTGTCACCTTGCCGTCGGCTTTAACTTTCACGTTAGTAGAAGCCTCGCCTTTCAAACGGTATTTGAATCCGTTTTTGTAGAGTTCGAATATCTTGGTGGGATTGCTTACGATCGACTCGGCGTCTTCTTCCACTTCGTTGATAGTTACCTCATTGATGTCTTTAGAGTACTGCCAGAGGGCTGTTCCGTCGGTGAAAAGTTCTGTGCCCGACATAATGAGCTTGTATTTTTCGCCTTTGATAAACATGAAGCCGCTCTTGGTGTCTTTGGTTTTCTCCACCTTGTTTTCCATAGCCCAGTCAAACGAGGCGCGGAGTGTCTCGTAGCCCTTGGTGGTGGCGAGCACCTTGTCAAGAATTTTCTTGGCTGCGGGATCGTGTGTTTCGTCCTGAGCGTAAAGTGCGGTAGATGTTGCACTTATGAGCATTACTGCTGCTAAAAACTTTATAAATTTCATCTTTATTAGTTTATTAGTTGATAAATTGTTTTCTGTTTTTCAGTGGAATAAACGCAGATATGGTGTTTTTGTTTTCGGCGTTGTGCAATTTTAATAATTTTTAAACACAGCGTCCTACTGGTTTTCCTCGTAAAGACGGTTGAGAAACTGCATCAGGTCGTACTCGCTTGTGTAGTTGACCGAACGCGCCTTGCTTCCTTCGTTTGGTCCCACGATGCCGGCGGCTTCCAACTGGTCCATAATACGTCCGGCGCGGTTGTAGCCGATTTCCATCTTGCGCTGGAGGAGCGAAGTGCTGCCTTGCTGGCTTATAACTATCAGTCGAGCAGCCTCTTCAAACAGCGGGTCGCGTTTGGTAAGGTCTACAGCCTCGCCGCCTTCCGAGGGTTCGATGTCGGGTTCGGGCAGTTCAAAAGTGTGGGGATAGCCCTGCTGCTCGCCGATAAACCTGGTAATTCGTTCAAGTTCGGGGGTGTCAATAAAGGCGCATTGCAGACGTGTGAGGTCGCTGCCGTTGGAAATAAGCATGTCGCCTCGTCCGATAAGGTGCTGAGCGCCAGAGCAGTCGAGAATTGTGCGCGAGTCCATCATCGAGGATACTTTGAAGGCGATACGTGTGGGGAAGTTGGCCTTGATAAGACCTGTGATGATGTTGGTGGTGGGTCGCTGTGTGGCCACAATCATATGGATACCGATGGCACGGGCAAGCTGTGCGATACGTGCTATAGGCTTTTCGATTTCCTTGCCGGCTGTCATGATAAGGTCGGCAAACTCGTCGATAATCAACACTATGTAGGGCAAGAACTTATGACCTTTTTCGGGATTGAGGTGACGGGCAATAAACTTCTGGTTGTACTCCTTGATATTGCGCACGCCCGCCTCTTTGAGCAGGTCGTAGCGGTTTGTCATCTCCACTGTGAGCGAGTTGAGGGTCTCCTTAACTTTGTCCACATCGGTGATGATGGCCTCCTCGCTGTCGGGCAATTTTGCGAGATAGTGTTTTTCTATATTATTATAAAGTGTGAGTTCCACTTTTTTGGGGTCAACCAGCACGAACTTAACCTGAGCGGGATGCTTGCGGTAAAGGATTGACGCCACAATGGTGTTCAAGCCGACAGACTTACCCTGACCAGTAGCACCAGCAACCAAAAGGTGGGGGCACTTGGTCAAGTCCATTACGTACGACTGGTTGCTGATATCCTTGCCGAGTGCGATTGGTAGTTCGTACTTGCTCTCCTGGAACTTGGTGGATGCCACAAGCGAGCGCATCGACACAATCTCGGGATTCTTGTTGGGAACTTCGATACCCACTGTGCCTCGTCCGGGCATAGGAGCTATAATACGTATACCCAACGCCTTGAGGCTCAACATAATATCGGCTTCAAGGTTCTGTATTTTGGAGATTCGCACACCGGCGGCGGGCACAATCTCGTAGAGCGTAACTGTGGGACCGATGGTGGCTTTGATCTTGTCGATCTTGATTTTGAAGTTTTTGAGAGCTTCCACAATCTTGATTTTGTTTTCCAACAGCTCGTTGTTGTCCACGGCGTTGCCTTCCGACTTGTAATCTTCCAAAAGGTCGATAGAGGGCAGCTTGTAGTTTTGCAATTCAAGAGTGGGGTCGTATGGAGGCAGCTGGTTGACACTGTCAACAGTGATGTCGTGGTTGGTTTCCACCTCAAGCATAGTGCCGTCTGACGATGCTGCGGGTGCGGCAGCCTCTGTTTCGCCTTCGGGAGAATCGGTACGTTCGATTTCCATACCCATATCGGTTTCTTCCTGATGCTTGGCGGTGTCGTCCACCTCGAAACCTACATCGTTGGTCTGAAGCTTCTGACCATTGTCGTCGAGTATGAAATGTTCGTTGGCTGTGGTTTCCTTTGGTTTTTCTTCGAATTCGATTTTCTGATCCTGACCTTTGTAGTCCTTGTTTTTAAAGAGTTTCTCCTTGATAAAGCTAAAGGGCGAAACGCTCTGCGGCTGCGACGAAGGACGGTTGACAGGCGCGTTGAGCTGGTTATCCTCCTCGTCTTCGTCCACATAGTCGAAATCGTCGTTGTCGCGCTGCTGCGATATGTACTGACCGGCGTTCTTGGCGCGAACCTGGTCGATAATATCCTGCTGCGATGTGCTTGTGTACTGACGCGCGGTCTGTGCGGCGTGCTTGAAATTGCGGTGTTTTGAAAAATCGTCGAAGAATATCTTGATCCACTCCATAACGCTGTCTTTGGCAAACACCACGAGTATCAAGGCCGTGATAATCAAAAGGAGTATCGTTCCCACCTTGCCGAATACCGATTCGAGCCAATATGCCGACTCGTAGCCCACAAGACCTCCGTAATAGAACGAAAAATCACCGAAAAAGAATCCCAAAGTAATTGACAACCAAAACATTACCAACAGCGACCATTTGGCAGTGGTGCGCAGCGGCACAGGTTCGATGTCCACAATCTTGCAGCCCACAAGCAGTGTAAGGGGCACAAACACAAACGACGGAAGTCCGAACAGATTGTGAATGAATATGTGCGCTATCAACGCTCCGAGCTTGTGCGACCAGTTGGCCACCTCTATTTCAGAATCAAACAGGAACTGTATCCAGCCGATTTCAAACTTGCTCTGGTCCTCTTTCCAAGTGCCGAGATACGACAGAAAGCCTATCAGCTCCACTACCGCCAGCAGCACAAAGAGCAGAAACCAAATAAGTTTGGCGCGGTCGCTTGTGAGGGTGTCTTTTACTATTTCGAATGGTGATTGATATGCAGAGTTTTTCCTTCTTGACATTTTTGTTTTTTAATTATGTACGCTTAATTTCCTTTGCAACGCAAAAGTAAAAATTAATCGACAATTAGTAAGCATTTTATTAAAAATAATTGCAATTTTTTTAATTTTTTAGAGCATGGCTTGAAGTTCGAACATCCGGTCGCGGAATTTGGCGGCGTTTACAAAGTCGAGTTTCTTGGCGGCGCGTTCCATTTCTGACTTAACGTTCTGAATCTCACGCTCGATTTCTTTCTTCGACATAAACTGCTTTGCGGGTTCGGCAGCCACGGCGTGCGGAGCGATAACGGCGGTTTCGGCACTTTCGCGCGAGGGGAAACGCAGCGTGTCGCCTTTCTTGATTTGGGTCGGCGTAATGTTGTGGTCGGTGTTGTACTGTATCTGAATGGCGCGGTGACGGTTGGTTTCGTCGATTGTGGCTCGCATTGAGTCGGTGATTACGTCGGCGTACATTATCACTTTGCCGTTGACGTTTCGGGCTGCTCGTCCTGCGGTCTGAGTGAGCGATCGTGCTGAACGCAGGAATCCCTCCTTGTCGGCGTCAAGAATAGCCACAAGCGAAACTTCGGGCAGGTCGAGACCCTCGCGCAAGAGGTTTACGCCCACAAGCACGTCGAACATTCCTTTGCGCAGTCCGTCCATAATCTCGATGCGTTCAAGGGTGTCCACCTCGCTATGGATGTAGGCAGAGCGCACTCCCATTTTTGTAAGGTACTTGGTGAGCTCCTCGGCGGTGCGCTTGGTGAGGGTGGTAACAAGTACTCGCTCGTCGCGTTTTACCACTTGCTGAATTTCGTTGATAAGGTCGTCGATCTGGTTTTCCGACTTGCGCACGTCGATAGGCGGGTCTAACAATCCCGTGGGACGAATCATCTGCTCCACAATCACGCCCTCGCATTTGGCAAGCTCGTAGTCGGCAGGTGTTGCGCTCAGGTATATGGTCTGATGTGTAAGCTGTTCAAACTCAGAGAATTTAAGTGGACGGTTGTCTAACGCGGCGGGCAGACGGAATCCGTATTCCACAAGGTTGACCTTGCGCGAACGGTCGCCGCCAAACATTGCGTGTATCTGTCCGAGGGTAACGTGGCTCTCGTCGATAACTGTGATAAAATCGTCGGGGAAATAGTCCAGAAGGCAGAACGGGCGGCTTCCGGGCTGACGTCCGTCGAAATAGCGCGAATAGTTTTCGATGCCCGAGCAGTGTCCAAGTTCCTGCATCATTTCCAGGTCGTTGTTCACACGGTCTTCCAAACGTTTGGCTTCCAGTGATTTGCCAGCATCTTGCAACTGCTGTATCTGCAATCCGAGGTCGATGCGGATATTCTTCATTGCCTCAAAAAGACGTTCCTTCGAGGTCATAAAAATATTGGCGGGATAGATGATGGCAGAATCAATTTTTTCGATGGTGCGTCCGGTGGCGGGGTCGAATGTGAAGATTTCATCAATTTCGTCGTCCCAAAAAATAAAGCGGAAAGCAAAATCGTCGTATGCCACATACACATCCACAGTGTCGCCGTTGACACGGAACGTGCCGTTTTTAAATTCTATCTGGTTTCGCGAATAGAGGCTGTCGGAAAGACGGCGGAGAAAATCGTTGCGCTCGATATGGTCGCCGGTCTTGATATGCAAGATGTTGGCGTGAAAGTCCTCGGGGTTGCCTATACCGTAGAGGCACGACACGGAACTAACAATAATGATGTCGCGACGTCCCGAAAGCAGCGCGGTGGTGGCGCTGAGACGGAGTTTCTCGATGTCGTCGTTGATAGAGAGGTCTTTTTCGATATATGTGTTGGTGGTGGGAATAAACGCCTCGGGCTGATAATAGTCGTAGTATGAAACGAAATATTCCACCGCATTCTCTGGAAAGAATGTCTTAAACTCGCCGTAGAGCTGCGCCGCAAGGGTCTTGTTGTGGCTGAGCACAAGCACCGGACGGTTTAGGTTGGCTATAACGTTGGCCACGGTAAAGGTCTTGCCCGAACCCGTCACACCTTTTAATATCTGAAACTGGTCGTTGCGCTCGACTCCTTCGGTCAGCTGCCTGATAGCCTCGGGCTGGTCGCCTGTGGGCTTGAATTGCGAAACAAGTTTGAAATTCATCTCTCTTCAAATAATTTTGGCAAAAATACAAAAAATTTCGACAACCCAAAACACCACCCTTCCGTATTAACCGTTACATATTAAATATACTTTAAATATGGAGTTAATATGCCATACCCATTGAAATATGATGTATCTTTATAACCTAAAATAACAAACTATATGGAGCAGACAGATAATATCCAGACACCCGTACAGCAACCAAAAAAGTTTTCATTAACCACACTGTCCACCATCAGAAAGCTGATGGACGACCTGCATTTAGACCCTATACTTGGTCTTGTGGCTCCGGGACTTGGCGACTGGGTTACTACAATATTAACTGTACCTTATATAGTTACATCGGTTTTCAAGCTGAAATCGCTGTCGCTCACTCTCGCTATTATATATAATGTGTTGATGGACTGCCTCTGGGGAACAGTTCCCGTGGCGGGCGACTTTTTCGACTTTCTGCACCGAGGATTCAAGAAAAACTGCAAGCTGGTGGAAGGGTTCGTGGCCCAAGACCCAAAGGTGATGAACGAAGTGAAACGCAAATCGGTCTACTTCGGCATTATGATTGTGATTTTGATCGCAATGATTTGCATCTCTGTGTACTATGTGAAGATGCTCTGGGGATATATTATTGATTTCTTTAGCAATTAGAGGAATGAAGAGACGAATGAACCACATAATAGTAACAATTGCCGCTCTGATTCTAGCAATAACCTCATCCGCCCAAAATGTGCACGACAGCCTGCTCAATTTGATTCCTTCGCAACCCGACAATCGTTCTAAGGCTTTGATTTATTGCGACATTGCCAAATATGCCGAAAGATTCGATACTATAACCAAATATTCCGACCTTGCAATTGAATACGCCGAAGGTGATGCTGAAATAATTGCCCGTGCTATGGCTTATCACGCATTTGTGGCCGGCAACCAATGCGAC
>JAGCNK010000068.1 GCA_017645985.1 Bacteroidales bacterium
CAGGAGCTTACGCGCAAGACGATGACGACGAATTTGAATTTACCACAGAGCCGGTGATTTCGTTTAACGGAGGCACCGACATTGCCAGCGGTTATGTTTGGCGCGGGTTGACTCTCGTTCAGGGAGCTAATTTTCAGCCATATTTCGACTTCAACGCAGGTCCTTTTTCGCTCGGTTTTTGGAACTGCACATCGTTTGACGGAGAGTACAAAGAGTTGGATATGTACACATCTGTAACAGCCGGACAGGTAACATTTACCGTAACAGATTATTATACAATATCTAACTACGGCGTGCCATCGTCGATGATGCCAAAATTCAGCGAGTATCACGCCCACGAAACGGGACACACTCTCGAATTTTCTACCGACTGGGAAAGCGAGTTTGGATTAGACGCTTCGTTTAACATCCTCTTCTACGGTGCCGACAAGCGCGATTGGGAAGAAGACCCCGACGACGCTATGAAAAACGCATACTCTACTTACTTTGAGGTTGGATACACCGCCTCAGTTAAGAAAGTAGATTTCCGTCCGTTTGTTGGTGCCACATTCGGCAAGACCACATGGTATGGCGACTGCTCGGGCGAACATGGCGCAAACGTTGTCAATGTTGGTGTTAAAGCCTCGCACGAACTCAAAATCACCGACCATTTCTCGCTGCCAATATACGCAGTATTCGGCTACAATCCGCAGAGCGACGACGTAGCTGCATTCGCAGGTTTCCAAATAGGATTTTAGGATTAGTATTCAATTATAGTACGGGGAAGATATGGGCTCAAAGCTCGATCTTCCCCATTTTTGGCATAAGGGATATGATCTTTGCCTGACGTTTTAGGATATAGTTCGACGGTTTGTTTACGCGGTAAATAAGCGGATTGGGCAGACAGGCTGCTATGAGTGCGCACTGCTGGTCGTTGAGGTCCTTGGCTTTCCGGTTGAAAAACATCTTGGCTGCGGCCTCGGCTCCGTACACTCCGTCGCCCATCTCTATTACGTTGAGATATACCTCCATAATGCGGCGTTTGCCCCAGATACCTTCGATGAGCAGAGTGAGATAAGCCTCGTAAGCCTTGCGTACATAAGATTTTATGGGGAAAAGAAACACATTCTTGGCTGTCTGCTGGCTGATGGTGCTGCCGCCTCTGAAACGCTTTCCTTTTTGAATGTCGTCCCAGGCTTTCTGAATCATGTCGAAACTAAATCCGTTGTGCTTTTGAAAAAGGTTGTCTTCCGACGAAATCACAGCCCTGGTGAGCGCGGGCGAAATCTGCTCGTATGGCACCCACTCCTTAAACGACGACTGCTTGTTGGCCACTCCGATATTCTCCACATACCGCTGCAGCATCAGAGGGGTGTAGTATACGGGAACAAACTTGTAAAGAACCACAAAATAGACAGGCCACACGAGGAGCGCCACTGCCAGACACAACATAATACGCAGTGTTACATAGAGAAAGCCTCTTTTCTTCCGGTTCAGTTTCTTTTTATTTTTTGTTTTTCCGCGCGCCATCGGCCAACACCTTTATTTGATAGGTCTTTTTGTCTTTGTTGGTGAGTTTCGTGTCTCTGAGCCAGGGGTTCAGAAGCTTGAATATCTTATAGTTGACGGTGTAATTTTTGGCAAAAGTGTACATGTCGGTGATGGCGCTGTCCACCTCTATGGTGTTGGTGGCAATCTCCTTGTAGAGGTCTTTCTGACGGTAGCAGAATCCGAACTCCGACGGCTTGGTGAGCAGCAGCTTGTATGCGAGAATGCGGTATACGTAGCGGCCTGTTTCCGAATTGTGTTTCAGGTTGTAGTAGTTGTTTTCGCCCTGACGGCTCACAAGACGCTGCAAACCGTATTGTCCGCAGTTGTACGATGCGGCTGCCATAGTCCACGAGCCGAATTTGGCGTATGCCTGCTTAAGGAAGTAGCAAGCGGCGTATGTAGATTTTTCAAAGTCGTAACGCTCGTCCACCTCCTCGTTGATTTCCAGTCCGCACTCCTTGCCGGTAGATTCCAGTATCTGCCAGAATCCCACAGCCTTCATAGGCGACACCACATTGTCCATACCGCTCTCTACCACGCAGAGATAGAGAAAATCTTCGGGCACGCCCTGCTCTTTCAAAATCTTGCGCATTGCAGGGAAATAGCGGTTGGCACGTTTCAAGTATAGGAATGTCTCAGAATGCCAGTACATTGTTTTCAGCAGCTCGCGTTCGAGCGATTCGCGCACGTCGAAATTCTCAAGCGGAACCGATTCGCCGCAAAAATCCAACTCGTCGGGTATTACAGGGCAGTATACGTTGTATTTGGTCTGCATTTCGGTCTGATAGAGTCCGTCGCCGTCGTCGTCGACCGAGCATACAAACATTTTGAAACCTAAAAAGCTTATTACTAGTACTGTAACTATATATAAAGCCGACAAAACATGTTTCGGCGCAGATGAATTGCTCATTTTTTAATTATTTTATTTTACACAAAATATATTATCTGCAAAATTAATACAAATATACCTAACAATCCAAACTTTTGAGGTTTTATTTTCTCAATTCTTTTATTAATTTTGGAACTTCAAAAAAAACGGAAGTATATGAAACCAAAAATGCTTTTGCCCATGCTTATGCTCTGTGCTGGCTGCGGTCAGGGCGGCGACAGTTACGAGATCGACATCCGATGCCAGGAGTGCAGCAATGCGCAGGTTTCGCTGTGGAAATACAACGGCAACGGCATTGAGCCTGAGGGACTTGCCAAAATGGAGCACGGACACGCTGTATTCAAGGGCAACGTGGCTGAGCCGTCGCTGATGTATGTTTATGTGGATGAGGCGGTCGACTATCTGCCTGTGTTTGTGGAAAACGCCGAAATAGACATCGACTACGTGTGGCAGCGTCCGTCGAGGAGCGTGGTAACGGGTTCGCAGTGCCACAAGACATTCAGCGATTTTTTGCAATCGTACTCCGCCTACAGCGACAAAGGCACAGGAATTGATAAAATGATAGAAAACGCCGCCGACAACGACGACACGCTTATGATGCTGAGCCTTACCGAAAACCTCAACGTACTTAAACGCGAGGAGGTGGAGTTTCAAACCCAGTATGTGCTGCAAAACATCACTTCGCCAGTGTCGGCATATATATTGTGCTCCAACCTCATGTACAGCCTCAACCAAAGGCAGCTGGGCGAACTGGTGGAGCGTATCGGTCCTGAGGCAGGCAACAGCTCGTATCTGAAAATGGCTCAGGAATATCTTAAAACAATGCCCGTGGACAGCGCGGCTTTATAATTTATGGTAAAAATGAAAAACTTAATCACTCTGATTATATTATGTGCGGCAATATCGTCTTCGGCTCAGACCACCGGCTACCGCAACTCGTACAAGCATTACGAAGCCACTGGAAATCAAAAATCAGTGGCGTTGGATGCTTATTTCTCTGGCACCGAGGTGTCGGGATTGATTTATCAAGGCTCAAAAGATTGTATTCCTGTTAATGGGCAGGTACACAACGGGGAAATGGTTCTCGTGGGCAACAAATTCGACTTATCGGGCGACACCACCGACAACAATTATATGTGCATGTGCTTTGGGGTAAAAACCATGCTTTCTTTAAAAGAAGACTACTCGCAGAGTATGCAGTTCAACGAGGTTTTTGCCGAGCTCAACGACTCATTGCCTTACGTGGCCGAAGATGACGAAAATGCAATGGCCCGCAATTCAATAGTTTACAGCTATATGCAACCAGTGTCGTACAAAGGCGTGGCTGTTTCCGACAGTGTGAAAAATATTTTTGCCAAAATGTTTAATGCTGCGCCACGTCAGAGCGTTGAGGGCGACTTTTTTTATCCCGAACCGTTTCCCACAATGAAGCTCAAGGCTGATTTGCTGACGTCCAAAAATCGTTTCCGCCGCTATGCCGACAGCGTTATCCAAAACGAAAGCCGCCTTTCGTCGCTTGAACTCACTATGCAAGAGAGCAATTTCCAATACATTACCTACAACAGAAACGGACTTGTATGCATTATCAACAATTGCTACTCGTATGCAGGTGGCGCGCATGGCATGTATGCAAGAGTGCCTGTAATTTTCGACGCCGAACAAAACAAGATACTCACCAAAAAGGACATCTTCAAACCCGGAACCGATGAGGCGATTATCAAACTGATAATTAAATATTTCATTGCCCACGGCGATGCCGACGACAAGCCTTCCGACGAAAGCGAAGGCATTTACAAGGATGATGTTTTTGTAGAAAACAACATCGGCATACAAAACGGCAACTTAGTTTTTTATTACCAGCCTTACGACATCAACTCATACGTGGCGGGTGCATATTCCGCCGTGGTTAAAATATCCGACTTACTACCATACATAACAGATAACTCACCCATTAAACGAATGTTAAAATGAAAACACTAATTACTACACTTCTTGTTGTCGCCTCCGCGCTCAACATTGCTTTGGCTCAGAACGACAGCGAAAGCAAGGCAATCTACACCGACCTCCGCGCCGAGCTTATCGGCACGCCCAAGGACAATGTCAACGATGTGATTGTGCTTACCGCAAAATACTTTTTAGAGACACCTTACGTGGGTCACACGTTGGATTCCAACGAGGTGGAGCAGCTTGTGGTCAACCTCAACCGTTTCGACTGTATGACTTTTGTGGAGTCGGTGCTGGCTCTGAGTATCGACTATATGTCGCCCGACCCTGATTATCACAACTTTGAGAGCATTCTGCAAAAAATCCGCTACCGTGGCGGCGAAATCAGCGGCTACGTTTCGAGGCTTCATTACACCTCCGACTGGATTTTTGACAACACTCAGAAACAGACAGTTACCGACCGCACCAAGCAGCTCGGCGGCGTTCCGTTCCGTCCGGTGCTTACATATATGAGCACCCATCCGCAAAGCTACGCTCAGCTCAAAGGCAACAAGGTGGCGGTGGATTCCATGCGCCTGGTGGAAAAACAGATCAACCTGCGCAAGGCTATGAACTACATTCCGAAATACAAGGTGGCTACTATTGAAAAGAATATCAATTCGGGCGACATCATTATGATTACCACATCCACACCGGGTCTCGACTATGCGCACGTGGGTTTCGCCGTTCGCGACAACAATGTGCTTAAGTTTGTGCATGCGTCGTCAGACCAGAAAAAGGTGGTGATGACCTCGTCGTGGCTGCACACATATCTCAACGGTGTGAAAAATTTCACCGGCATTACCGTGTTGAAGGCCAAGTAGCTATCTGAACTCACGCAGAAACAGTTCGGCGGTAAACATATTGATGCTTGCAGCCGCACCGTAGCACACTCGCGAATACTGCACGGCAAATCGTCTGAGCCTTACGTCGGCACCTATCGAAAAACCGGCGAAAGGAGTCGCACCGCTTACCGAAAGGTCGTTGTGCCTGAGCACATTGAATCCAGCCTTTGCCGACACCACCGATTTTGGGAACAGTTCCACGCCGAATACGAGGTGGTCTGCCACATTGGTCATAAACGAGCTGTCGAGACGGCTCTGAAGGTTGGTGCAAGTGAGCGAGAAACGCAGAGGCGCGTGCAAGAGCATCTTGCTTGCTCCTAATTGAATGTCGAGAGGCAAAGGTTCGCGGTGTCCTCCTGTGTACGGACGGCATTGCCATCCGAGGTTTCTTACAGTTGCGCCTATCACAATGCCCTGCTCCTCAATGTTGTATGCGAGTCCCAGGTCAAACGCCATTCCCCACGACTTGTAGGTTTCGAGGTGTGAGAATATGGTTTTGAGAGTTACGCTGGCACGCAAACGTTTGGTAATCTGCCGGATGCCAGCCACATATATGGCGTGGTCTTTGGCTGTGAAAGTGCCGCCAAGCACTCCGGCTTCGTCGGCATAGTCGAAACTGCCGTAGCTCATAAACTGCACTCCGCCCGCCACGCTCCACAGCGAGTCTATTTTGGCGCAGTATGCAGCAGTGCCGAAGTTGATGTCGGCTATGTAGTCGGCATAATTGAGCGATGCGTAGCGGTCGTGAAGAGTGTCGATCATTGCGGCGTTGCCAAAAAGATGGTTGGCTCCGAGGTTGCCGCCCGACACCACAGCTCCGCCCATGGCAGCCGAATTGCCGCAAACAGGAAGCTGCAAAAACGTGTAAACGCTCTCACCGCCGGTCTGGGCAAAGATTTTTGCTGTGCCGATTATCAAAAACGATATTATCAAAAAAACTTTCATAGTGCAAAGTTCGTATTTTTGGGTGTAAAAAATACTATTATTAAAAAATATTATTTAATTTCGTGTTTCATACTTGAAAATTTTTTTGGCAACAACACATCAGAAACTAATACAATTATGAGATTATCTTACAAAATCAGCCATATCGCAATAGCCGCTATGCTGATTACCGGCTGCGGACAACAGGAGAAGCCCGCAGAAACCACACCAGACATCGACACCGTGGTTTTATCGCAAAACACCATCTACCTAAACCAAGACGAACTGCCGCCAGCCAACGACGTGGCGCGTTTTCTTGCCGGCAAGCCGGTAGACCGTTTTGCCTCGGTGCAAAATTCCGACTATTACAAAGATTACGCTATAAAGGCGCAGCAGCAATGGACTGAGCTCAAAGCCAAGACTCTCAACCCCATAGGCGAATGGAGCAAAAACAACATTCCCGATTTTTACAACGACACCACCTGTCTGTTCTATCCTTTCGGCGGACCCGACCTGGTGTTCGCTTTCGCATTCTTTCCAAATGAAAGCACCTACGTGCTGCAAGGATTGGAAAATCCTGGCTCGTTGACTATGCCCGACGCCCTTACCGAATCGCAGACCCGCGAATATCTCGACTCGCTGCTATATTCTTACAGGTATATCAACCGTTTCGGATTTTTTGTGGCAAGCCATATGGCCGACGACTTTAAGAACTACGCGCTCAACGGCACAATACACCTTATATTATACACGCTTGCAATGGAAAACTGCATCATCACTTCGTACCAGAATGTGTATATCGACCAGTTCGGCACTCTTGCAGCCAGCGACGGCAAACCCACCAAAGCTCCTTACGGCTACAAGATCACATTTGTGCGTGATGGCAGCTCCAAGCCCAAGACCATTGTCTACCTGCGCATGGACGCCAGCGACCCGCCGCTTACTGGCAGGTTTGAGTTCCCCTATTTCATCAACTCTTACAAGGAGAAGATTTGCTACCTGAAATCGGCGTCTTACCTGTTGCAAAACAATGAGTTCACCATAATGCGCAAGATACTCACCGACCAGTGCGACCGCATTCTTCAAGACGAGTCGGGTCTGTCGTACGCACATGTGCTCAAAAACTACGATGTGGACATCTTCGGCACATACACCAGACCTATGAAGGTGTTCTCGTACTACAAGCAGGAGGATCTCAAGGCGGCTCTCGAGGCCAAACATTCCAAGGCTCTGCCGTTTCGCATAGGTTACGCATCGCAGATCAACGAGACGGTGCTGATGGCGTGCCGACGCAAGGGCAAATATCCCGAAATAATAGCCGCCACCCAGCCCAAGGAGACTGCCGGACCTGTGCAGCAGTTCTCCGGCGACACCATCTACAAGGTGCAGTTCAAGGTTAGCTGGAACATCATTCCCGACAACGACCCCTCGTTAAAAGGTCTGCCCGGCGTAGACTATTACACCGACAACAGCGTTTATAAATACACGGTGGGCGCTATGAAATCAGAGGCAGAATGTGCCCAACTATTGCAGCAGGTGCGCAAAAAGGGCTTCAGCGATGCCTTTATTGTTAAATTCGTAAACGGACAAAGAATAAAATAATGAAAAAGAGAGTATTATTTATCGACCGCGACGGCACTATCATTGTGGAGCCGCCAGTAGACTACCAGGTAGACCGTCTTGAAAAATTCAAGTTTGTAGACGGCGCAATAATTTCGCTATACAACATACGCAGATATACTGATTTTGAGTTTGTTATGGCCACCAATCAGGACGGACTCGGCACATCGTCGTTTCCCGAGGAGGATTTCTGGCCGCTGCAAAACCTCATGCTCGACACCCTTAAATCGTCGGGCGTGGAGTTTTCCGACATACTTATCGACCGCAGTTTCGAACATGAGAACCTGCCCACACGCAAGCCGGGAACGGTGATGATGCAAAAATATCTCGAGAGCGACGAGTACGACCTTTCGCAGAGCTTTGTCATCGGCGACCGCCCCACAGATGTGATGCTTGCCAAGAATCTCGGATGCAAGGCTGTATTCTTCGGCGGCGAGCTGCCAGAAGAATTAGAGCCCTACTGCGCCCTCCACGCCAAAACCTGGACAGAGGCGGAGCGTTTCCTTATCAGCAGCAACAATATCATCGAGGTAACCCGCAACACTGCCGAAACCAAGATAAGCCTCAGGCTTTATCCCGCCAATCCCGAAATCAAGCACGTGGACACCGGCGTCAAATTCTTTGACCACATGCTGTCGCAGCTGCCTGTGCACGGATGTTTCGGCTTGGACCTCACTTGCGACGGCGACATAGAGGTAGACGAGCACCACACTATCGAAGATGTGGCGTTGGCTCTAGGTACGGCTGTGAATATGCTGTGGCAAAGGCGCAAGCTTATCAACCGCTACGCGTTTGTGCTCCCGATGGACGACTGTCTGGCTCAGGTGGCATTAGACCTCGGAGGCCGTCCCTGGATGCTCTACAAGGCGGAGTTCACCCGTGAAAAAATCGGCGACTTCCCCACCGAGATGATCACGCATTTCTTCAAGTCGTTTTGCGACAACGCCAAATGCAACCTCAACATCAAGGCTGAGGGCGACAACGAGCACCACAAACTCGAAGGCATTTTCAAGGCGTTTGCCAAATGCTTGAAACAGGCTATCAGCTACGACTTTACATTGCAGACAGTTCCGAGTTCAAAAGGTATGCTATAATTTATTTAAAGTGCTACACAATGATTAACGGCAAAAAAATTGGCGTGGTGCTTCCGGCATACAACGCCGCCAAGACCCTCAAGCCCACACTCGACGAAATCCCCTACGACATTGTAGACGAGGTGATTCTCACCGACGACTGCAGTCAGGATGACACCGCCGAGGTGGCTGCGCAACTTGGCATCAAGCATATTATCCGTCACGAAAAAAACCGTGGCTACGGCGGCAATCAGAAAACCTGCTACAAGAAGGCTCTCGAACTGGGTTGCGACATAGTGGTGATGCTTCATCCCGACTACCAGTACACGCCGAAACTTATCCACAGCATGTGCTACACCATTGCCGACGGGGTTTATCCCGTGGTGATAGCCTCACGCATACTGGGCAAGGGCGCACGCAAGGGCGGAATGCCGCTTTACAAATACATCGCCAACAGATTTCTCACTTTCTTTCAGAACCTTATGATGAACCAGAAACTCAGCGAGTATCACACCGGCTACCGTGCTTTTTCGCGCGAGGTGATCGAAAAGCTCAATCTCGAAGCCGACGGCGACGACTTTGTGTTCGACAACCAGATGATTGCGCAGATTTTCTACGCTGGATACGAGATTGCCGAAATCACTTGCCCCACAAAGTATTTCAAAGAGGCGTCGTCGATCAATTTCAAACGCAGTGTCAAATACGGGTTCGGAGTGATTTTTACCTCGATAAACTACTTTTTAGCTAAAACCAAGATTAAAATTCATCGTATATTTAAAGCGGACAATAAATAATAGGCAATGTAGATTAACCAGGCAAACTGATGACTATTAACAAACTATACCGTTTCGTTTTACAGACGGCAACGCTTTTGTTGCCTCTGTTGATGATTGCGCCGCACGCCGCAGCTCAAAACCGCGATGATGTGCCCGCTACGGTTATGGTTTCTGGTATCGATGTTCTGCCTGTTGTGTCAAACACAATTATCTCGTCTATTACAATCACCGGCAACAAGAAGACCAAGGATATGATAATCTTGCGCGAGATTACATTTGCCGAAGGCGACACCCTTGCCACCGAGACCCTTGCGCAGGAGTTTGACCGCAGCAAGACCAACCTTCTCAAAACGTCGCTTTTCAACTACGTTACCATCACCGCCACCGAAATAGAGACAGGCTTTGCGGCTGTAACCATCAATGTGGAAGAGCGTTGGTACATCTGGCCGTCGTTTGACATCACCCCTCACAACGGCAACCTCAACCAATGGCTCCGCGACCCCGACATTCACAAGGTCGACGTGGTGTTCGGCGCCAAGAAATACAACTTCAGAGGCCGCCGCGAGATTCTTTCGTTCAATTTCCGCCGGGGATTCAACAACATTTCGCAGATAGGCTACTCAAACATTGCTGTAGACCGCAAATACCGCCATCTTCTGGCCACATACCTTGCCGTTAAGACTCAGAAAGACGTGCTTGTGCGCACCACCGACGGCGTGGGCGAATACAACCGCTTTGGCAACAACGCCCTGCGCGAAATAAAGCCCGAACTCATATATCAGTACAGGCAGACCATCAATGCGTCGCACTACCTGAAGATGGCATACAACGACGTGTCAATCTGCGACTCGCTTGCCGCGCTCAATCCCGACTTTCTCGGCGACGGCGCCACGCATATCCGCAACATCACCACGGCTTATTCGTTCCGTATCGACAACCGCAGCTCGTCGTACTACCCTCTCACAGGCTCGTTTTACGAGGTCACTTTCAAGCGCACCGGCTACCTTTCCGAGTCGCCCACAGTTTTGGGCGCGGAGGCTGATGTAAGGCACTATTTTCAAGTGTCAGACCGTATCTACCTTGCTGCTCAGGCGTATGTGGCCACATACACCAACAACACGCCGTTCTATATGCGTCCGAACCTCGGATCCAAGCCCAACATTTTTGAAGGCTACGAGCACAACCTCATCTATGGCGACGCCATATCGTTTATCAAAACGTCGTACAAGTTTGAGCTGCTGCCCACACGCATTATACACATCAAGCGTATCAACGTGCCCAAGTTCAACAAGATACACATTGCATCGTATCTCAACCTCTTTGCCAATTGCGCCTATGTGGAAGACCACGGCGACACCGATTCGCTCCGAAACCCGTACAACAACACGTTTATCGGCTCGTTTGGCGTGGGTCTCGACCTCGTAACCTATTACGACAAGGCTTTTTCGCTCTACATCACACGCAACATTCAAAACCAGTGCTACATAGGCATCGGACTGAAATCGTTTTTCTAAAAAAACACATCAAAAAAAATACCAGCCCCGCCTAATACAGCGTTATATATAGTTAAACATTTTAAACTCTGACAAATGAAGATAGCAATATTCGGACGCGAGTTCAAAGACGATTTCAACGAGTCGATTTACAAGATATTCGAGACCCTCAACCGCAACCAGGCCGAAATCTACATTCACGAGGAGTATCTCAAATTCATAAATCAGGATTTGTATTTCTTTCCCAAAATATCGGGCACATTCGCCAGCAGCAACACTATGCCCGCCGGTCTCGACCTTCTCATAAGCGTGGGCGGCGACGGCACAATGCTCGAAAGCGTCTCTTACGCCTTGGGAGCCGACATTCCCGTGGTGGGTATCAACAGCGGACGCCTCGGTTTCCTTGCCACCGTGTCCAAAAAGACATTAGACAAGGCATTTGAGGACATATTCGCCCGCAACTACCAGATAGAAACACGCACACTTTTGGAGCTCAACAGCGAGAACAACCGTTTCGGCGACCTCAATTTCGCCCTCAACGAACTCACCATCATGCGTGTCAACTCCAGTTCGATGATAAGCATCAACGTATATCTCAACGAGGAATTTCTAAACACATACTGGTCCGACGGACTTATCGTGGCCACACCCACAGGCAGCACCGCATACTCGCTCAGCGCGGGAGGACCTATCATCACACCCGGCAGCGGCAACTTTGTAATCACGCCCGTTTCGCCGCACAACCTCTCTGTACGTCCCATTGTAATATCCGACGACAGCGTGCTTCGTCTCAAAGCCGACGGACGTGGACGCAACTTCCTGGCTTCGTTAGACTTCAAGCAGGCCACATTCTCGTTTGACGAAGAACTTGTGCTCCGCCGTTCCGACAAAAAGCTAAAACTCATAAAATTCAGCGAGAGCACATTCTTCAACACACTGCGCAACAAACTTCTATGGGGAATGGACAAAAGAAACTAAAAATTAACACCGTAACAAAAAAATATTTAATAACTTTGCAGCCGGATATATCAAAAAGGGCAAAAAAAACGTTATAACTCAGAGATAATTTATTGAAAAATACATAGAACCATGAAAAAAGCCGTAGCTATCATACTTATTTCAATATTTGCAGTAACAGCCGCATATCCGCAAGCTTGGAAACGCGATCGCAACAGCGTATTCGGAGGCGTAGGCTATAACTTCTTCATGGGCGATCTCGGCGGCGGCAAAAAAGACGCTGCGCACTTCTTGGGTATCCGCGACGTTGACCTCGCATGCACACGTCCGGCATTGCAGGCTGGATACCGCTACCGCATACTCGAACCGCTTTCTGTCAGGGCTTCTTTCACATACTGCCGTATCTATGGCGACGACGCCGAATCGGCCAATATATACCGCAAGGCGAGAAACCTCAACTTCAGAAGCAACCTTTTTGAGTTCGGTGCCAACATCGACTACTATTTTGTAAAAGAGAAAGCTGTGTCGCGTTTCGGAGCATTCCAGAGCGTGTCGCAGTGGAAACAGCGTATTTCGGCATACCTTTTCGTAGGATTCGGAATGGTTCATTTCAAGCCTCAGGGCAAGCTCGACGGCAAATGGCACGACCTTCAGCCCCTCTGCACCGAAGGACAGGGATCGGGCATTGTGCTCAAAGTTACCGACGACAACGCCAACACTATAATGGTGAAAACAGAATCAAAACCATACAAGCTCTGGGCGGCTACAATTCCGTTGGGCATCGGTGTCAAATACCGTCTCAATCCCAAGATGGCTCTCAGCCTTGAGCTCTCAAACCACTACACCACCACCGACTTTATCGACGACATCTCGTCCGACTACTATTTCAACTACGAGCAGGAAGGCGTGAAACCTCCGAGCGACCTCACTCCCAAGTTCGCCGACCGTCACTACGACGTTGACAACAACGGACAGCTTGTGGAACCCGAGGCACCCTACAAGTCGGGACAGATGCGACGCGGCAATTCGGGCTACAACGACGCATATCTTGTAACTATGATATGCTTTCACTACAAGCTCACCGAAAATATGCTGCCCACACGCAAGCCAAAATATCACTAAAACATAAGTGGTTGAAAAATAAGCTTTTACTGGCATAATTTTAATCCATCGCATATTTTTCTAAAAAAAAATAGCAAAATCGCATAATATTTTTTTGTAAAATAAAATCTTTATGCTTAATTTTGCAAAAAATTAATTGAAGAGGGGACTCAGTGTCCCCTCTTTTATTCACGCTAACGAAATGATATCAGAGCAAAACATACGTAAAATATTGGAAGAACAGCCGGAGTTTGCAGAGTATTTCTTTGTGAGCGTCAAGGTCTCGGGCGACAACCATATCGAGATTCTTGCCGACACCGACAAGGGAATCACCATCGACCAGTGCGGCGAAATATCCTCTAAGCTTGAGGAGCTGCTCGACCGCGACCAGGAAGATTTCGAGCTCGAAGTGTCGAGCCCCGGACTCACCGTGCCGTTAAGAGTGCCCAGGCAGTACGCCAAAAACATCGGCAACGACGTGGACATTGTTCTGATCGACGGACAAAAACTCGAAGGCACACTCACCGCCGCCGACAGCGACGGTGTAACCATAAAGCAGACCATCACCGAAAAAGTGAACGGAAAGCGCAAAAAGAGCGTGGTGGACAACACCATACGCTTCGACAACATTAAGACAACAAAATTGAAAATTAAATTTTAAAATATAGGCGGTTAAAAAAATGGAAATCAACAACCTCATAGAGACATTTGCCGAATTCAAAGAGCAGAAGAGCATAGACCGCGCCACTATGATGCGCGTTATTGAAGAAGTATTCAGAAACATCCTTGCCAAAATGTACGGCACCGATGAGAACTTCGACATAATAATCAACATCGACAAAGGCGACCTCGAAATATGGAGAAACCGTGTAGTTGTGGAAGACTCCGACCTCCAGGACCCCAACCTCGAAATATCGCTCACCGAAGCCAAAAAAATCGACAGCGACTACGAAGTGGACGAGGAAGTTACCGACGAAGTGCCCTTCCGCGACTTCGGACGCAGAAACATTCTCACACTCAGGCAGAACCTCACATCTAAGATACTTGAATTAGAAAAAGAGAAACTCTACGAAAAATACAAAAACCGCATCGGCGAGATTGTTGCAGGAGAGGTATACCAGGTTTGGAAACGCGAAATCCTCATCCTCGACGACGAAGGCAACGAGCTCATGCTGCCCAAAGCCGAGCAGATTCCCACCGACTTTTTCCGCAAAGGCGACAACCTCCGCGCTGTCATCAGCCAGGTGGAGATGCGCAACGGTTCGCCGTTCATCCTCCTTTCGAGAACAGATCCCGCCTTCCTCGAACGCCTGTTCGAACTCGAAGTGCCCGAAATCAACGACGGACTTATCACAATCAAGAAGATCGTACGTATCCCCGGCGAACGCGCCAAAGTGGCTGTAGAAAGCTACGACGACCGTATCGACCCCGTAGGAGCATGCGTAGGTATGAAAGGTTCGAGAATACATGGCATCGTGCGCGAGCTGCGCAACGAGAACATCGACGTTGTCAACTTCTCGGCCAACACCCAACTCTATATACAACGCGCCTTGAACCCCGCCAAAATCAACAACATCAAAGTTAACGAGGCCGAAAAGAAGGCCGAAGTGTACCTCGACCCAGAAGAGGTGTCTAAGGCTATCGGCAAAATGGGC